>JBLHZE010000174.1:0-5024 GCA_047631015.1 Actinomycetes bacterium | reverse complement strand
ATCTGCGCGGCCGTGGCGTCGATGATTTGGCAGAGATCACCCTGATGAGCGATGGGGCAAGTGTGTACGAATGCACCTCGGAGCAAGAGGTGATCGACTTAGTCCGGGGCGGCCAAGGGGTGTTCGGAATTGCTGTCGGCCGAGTCTGGCGCGAGATTGAAGGGACTCTCGCGGAGCTTCCCGGTGAACATATCGATGGTGAGGTTTCGGATTCTTCAGCGTTCTCCGACGAACTTGCGCAGCGGCGCGCACTGCGTACCGGCTGACAAGTACGTCACACCGTTTTTCCAGCAGATGACCTAGTCGCTCACAAGACCCAGGTACGGTTGTCTCGACCTTCCGCAGCGAGCGGGACGCAACGAACGAAAAGGCACGGTTGACGTGAGTTTTGACTACCAGAGTCGGCATATTGGAATCGATACGCCTGCCCGTGAGCACATGCTAGAGGCACTTGGTTTCGCCCGACTAACTGATCTGATTGACGCGGCTGTGCCCGAGTCGGTGAGGTCAGAGGCGGACGAATCACTCATTCCGCCAGCGGCAACTGAAGAAGAACTCCTCGCTGAACTGGCTACTCTCAGCGAACGCAACAACGTCCGCGTACCCATGATGGGCCGTGGCTACTACAGAACCCACACACCAGCCGTCCTTCGTCGGAACGTTTTGGAGAACCCGGCCTGGTATACCGCGTACACCCCGTACCAGCCGGAGATATCGCAGGGCAGACTCGAGGCATTGCTTGTGTTCCAAACAATGGTCGCCGACCTGGCGGGGCTCAAGACGGCGAATGCCTCGCTACTCGACGAGCCAACGGCTGCCGCCGAAGCGATGGCGATGTCGCGGCGTATCTCCAAGAACACCTCAACCAGATTCTTGGTTAGCGCCGATACACATCCGCAAACGATTGCGGTCTTACATACCAGAGCCGAGCCCATCGGCCTCGAGATTGAACTATTCGATCCCACTCAACCACTCGAGGGGCTGGACTATTTCGGCATTCTGATTAGCTACCCAGGCACGTCTGGGGCGATACCTCGCGGATCCAAACAACATGTTGAGGCTGCGCACGACGCGGGTGCTGTCGTGAGCGTTGCTAGTGACCTCCTTGCTCTCACCTTGCTCACGCCGCCGGGGGAGTGGGGCGCAGACATCGTCGTTGGATCTGCACAGCGATTCGGCATCCCGCTTGGCTTCGGCGGGCCACATGCTGGCTTCATGGCGGTGCGTGAGGGATTGGAACGAAACCTTCCCGGTCGACTCGTCGGGGTCAGTACCGATCCCACTGGTCAACCCGCCTACCGACTCGCCTTACAGACCCGCGAACAGCACATCAGAAGAGAACGCGCGACAAGCAATATTTGTACCTCGCAAGTGCTGCTGGCCGTGACGAGTGCCTTCTACGGGGCGTACCACGGACCCGACGGTCTTCGCGAGATCGCTCATCGAGTGAATCGGCATGCTGTTCGGCTCACCAAGCAGCTAGGAGATATGGGGGTCGAACCGGTCTCGGATGCATTCTTTGACACGATGACGTTCGCCCTCCCAGGCGCAGCAGCCCAGGCAGTCAAGGCAATCGCTCACGTTGGTATCGACGTTCTGTATGTCGACGTCGATCACTTCAGCGTCTCGATCGATGAGACCACGACGAGCACGGAGCGCGACGCTATTGTTGCCGCGGTCGCTCACGTGGCTGGAGCCGATATCCCGCGCACCGGCGTTGATGAAGATTTTGAGGGCGATGCTGCCCACGGCTCAATCCCGGTGCAGCTGCATCGATCGAGCCAGTTCATGACGCATCCCTGGTTCCACCGCTACCACAGCGAGACAGCGATGATGCGTTGGCTGCGACGGCTGTCCGACTTCGATTTGGCTCTGGATCGCACCATGATCCCACTGGGCTCGTGCACGATGAAGCTCAATGCAGCTGCGGCTATGGAGCCGATCTCGCTTCCGGGGTTTGCAGATATTCATCCATTCGCTCCCAGGGAGACGGTCACCGGGTACCTGGAGCTGATTGATCGGCTCGCGACGTGGCTCGCGGATATCACCGGATACGCAAAGGTAAGTCTGACGCCGAACGCGGGCTCGCAGGGGGAATTTGCTGGCCTGATGGCGATCCGCGGCTACCACCGCAGTAAGCAACAAAGTCACCGCGATGTCTGCCTCATCCCAGCGAGCGCCCACGGCACGAATGCCGCCAGCGCCGTGATGGCCGGTATGCGGGTCGTGGTCGTCGCATGCGATGACACTGGCGGCGTCGATCTGATCGATCTGCGAGAGAAGGTCGCGCGCCACCGGCACGAGCTGGCGGCGCTCATGGTCACTTACCCATCCACGTACGGGGTTTACGAAGACACGATTTCTGAGGTTTGCGAACTGGTACACGATGCTGGCGGCCAGGTATATATCGAT
This sequence comes from Actinomycetes bacterium, assembly GCA_047631015.1. Lineage (GTDB taxonomy): Bacteria > Actinomycetota > Actinomycetes > S36-B12 > UBA10799 > UBA10799. The sequence goes on along the minus strand of JBLHZE010000174.1, from coordinate 2,612 downwards.
GGGGCCAATCTTAATGCCCTCGTGGGGATCGCTCAGCCCGGGAAGCTCGGTGCCGATGTCTCACACCTCAACCTGCATAAGACGTTTTGTATCCCGCACGGCGGAGGAGGTCCTGGGGTCGGTCCCGTTGGTGTGGGGGAGCACCTAGTGCCATTCCTTCCTACCCATCCGCTGAGCCAAATCGATGAGGCCGAAGGTGCGGTCGGAGCAATCACGGGTGCACCGTTTGGCAGCGCCGGGATTCTGCCGATTCCCTACGCTTATATCCGGATGATGGGTCCTAAGGGCCTGAGGGCCGCAACGGAGAATGCTGTCTTGGCGGCAAACTACGTGGCGCGGCGACTCGGCGGCCACTACCCGATTCTCTACACCGGAAATCAGGGATTGGTCGCGCACGAGTGCGTTCTCGACATTCGTGACATCACCCGTGACACATCGGTTACCGTCGATGACATCGCAAAGCGACTGGTCGACTACGGATTCCACGCGCCGACGATGTCTTTCCCGATCGCTGGGACCCTGATGGTTGAGCCTACGGAGAGCGAAGATCTTGCAGAACTGGATAGGTTCTGTGATGCCATGATTGCTATTCGTTCCGAGATTGCCGCTGTGCAGGTTGGGACGTGGGGGATTGCGTCGTCTCCACTGCGCAATGCTCCACACACCGCCGCAGCACTGCTCAGTAGCGAGTGGGACCAGCCGTACAGCCGGGAGGTCGCCGCTTACCCAGACCGCGGCTCCACCCGCGGGAAATACTGGCCGCCCGTGGGGCGCGTCGACGGGGCACATGGCGATCGAAACTTGAACTGTTCCTGTCCGCCTATCGAATCTTTCCAGTGACGTGGACACTTACGTCTTTTCATTAGTCGGTGTGGCGATCGTCGTCGCAGCTGGTTGCCGCTATTGGCGGATTAATCCCGCACTTCCGCTTATCGCCGCGGGCCTGATCTTTGAGCTTTTTTTTCCGAAAACTCTCGAATCTCTTCCTGAGCCAGAAGCGATTCTGACTCTCGTTCTGGCACCGCTCGTTTTTGCGGCCGCACTCTCGAGCTCTGCAGTCGATCTGCGAAAAGTTGGACGTCGAGTCTTGCTGCTTGCCGTGGGACTCGTGGTGGTGACGACGGCCGTCGTCGGGCTTTTCGCGAGTATCACGGTGGCTGCCCTGAGTCTCGCAGCGGCGTGTGCGCTTGGCGCTGTGCTGGCGCCTACTGATGCGGTAGCTGCGGCCGTCGTGGCAGCCCGCAGTGGCTTACCTCGACGGATAACTCTGGTGATCGAAGGTGAGAGCCTTGCCAACGACGCAACAGCACTTACGCTCCTGCGCGTTGCTATCGCGGCCGCCGTCGCCACTGGTGCTGTGGGTCTCGGTCAAGCCACGGGGATCTTGCTGAGCGCCGTAGTGGGGGGTGTTGTCGTTGGGGCTCTAGGAGGTTTCGGTGTCTCTTGGTTGATGCGCGCTAGCCGGCAGGCGCTCGTTGCAAATGCGATTCTGCTCTTGACCCCATTTGTTCTTTACGCTATCTCGGAATCGAGGGTGATTAACGGCTCGGGATTGCTCACCGTCGTTATCGCTGGAGTCTGGATTTCGCACTCAAACGCCACAAAGGGGAGCCCAAAGACTCGGTTACAGGGTGACTCGATTTGGTTACTGATCACGTTCCTACTCGAAAGTTTCGCCTTCATTCTGGTCGGAGCAGAGTTCAGAGATACCTTCGTAAGAATCGATGCCCCAAAACCCTTCCTCTACGTCTTGGGGGCGGTTGGACTTACGTTACTTTTACTGGCCACCAGATTTGTCTTCATGGGTATCTGGTTCATTGCTGGGCCGCATGTACAGCCCAAACTCTTCAAAAATCGCAGGAAGGCTGCTAAGGAGTTTATAGCGATTGGCCTACTGGGTGTTCGAGGCCCTATCTCTGTGCTGGCCGCATTCTCGATTCCGCTGGTGACCACGAGCGGCGAACCATTCCCTGGCCGCGATGAAATCCTGATCCTTACATTCGGGGTCGTGATCATTTCGTTGATCATGAGCCACGTCTCCGAGCCAATTATTCGCCGGTTGAATCTGTCAACAATGCCCGATCAAGCAGTCGAATATCGAGCACGCCTTGCTGTTGCCAAAGCCTCGCTTCGGCGACTGGACGAGATCGCCGTAGAGGCTGACTGGGAGGGTCGCAACTTGGATAGGGCATCTTTTAGCGATCTGCGTTCTATTGCGATTGCGCGGATCGACACTCTGAAAGCTGGCGACACCAACGATGAAAAGAGCGAGGTCTGGATGGCTCGTCGCGAGATTCGGCAGTCAATGCTCGACGCCGAGCGGGACGAGCTGGATCGGCTCAGGAACGAGCACCTTGCCCCAGGAGAAGTGCTCAAGGAGTTAACTCGCGAGCTAGATATCCGCCAGCAGGTATTGGGGGATCCGGGCACCAGCTAGGGTGACACACATGGGTATGGACATAGAAGCAGTCAAGATCGGATTTCCACAGGCAGTACCGATGGTGGGAACGCTCTCGCTGCAGTTCGTGGATCTAGATCATCAGACCGCGACGATGCGACTCGACGATCAGGTCCCATTCCACAATCACGTCGGCGGCCCACACGCTGGGGCG
>JBLHZE010000173.1:0-5031 GCA_047631015.1 Actinomycetes bacterium | reverse complement strand
GAGTGGGTTGGATTCGGGATGCGAACTGTGTGGCCAAGATGGTCGAGATCACCGCGACGCCGAGCGCTCCGAATACTTGCCGGACGGTGTTCTGCACGGCCGAGCCCGCGCCGGCCCTGGCTAGCGGAAGAACGTTCTGCATGACAGTAGATGCGGGCGCGACGACAGCGCCCATCCCGAGACCAAAGAAAAAGAACACCAGAAGGATCAGCCAAATCGGCGTATCGAGCTCCAGCTGCGTTAATCCGAGCAAGGCAAAAGTGACGACAAAAAGCCCCGTCCCCATAACAGTTTTGTACCCGAAGTGGACAACAAGTTTCGCCGAGCGCGGGGCAGAGAGCAGCTGTCCAACCGCGAACGGCAGAAAACATAGCCCAGCGCTGAGCGTCGAGTAGCCCCGTAGCACCTGGAGGTAGAACGGCAACGTAAACGTCAGCCCCGACAGCGCGAAGAACGTCAGACTCACCGCACTCAGGCAGACGACATAGGCGCGATTCTTGAACAGCGAGACATCGAAACTTCGATGATCGCTGTTCGCTTCTATAACGAGGAATGCGGCAATGATTCCGATCCCTAGCAACATCGGAATAAGCACGGACGCCACGAGAAACGACCGCGTTTCAGATGCGTGAATGATCCCGTACACCAAAAGAACGAGCCCGACGAATGACATGACCAAGCCCGGGATATCGAGCTTTTGGGCGTTCGGATTCTTTGTCTCTGGCACGATGCGCAGAATCCCGATCAAGCCGACAATCACAATCGGCACGTTGACCAGGAACACTGCTCCCCACTCGTTGCCCGTTAGCCAACTAAACCATGATGGGTTATCGAGTAGTAGACCTCCGAGTACCGGTCCCAGTGCGACTGCCGCACCGACGGAACCGGCCCACATGCCGATCGCTTTACCTCGCTCATGGGGCGGGAAGACGACGGTAATAATAGCCAGGGTCACGGGTAAGACAGCAGCTCCGCCGATCCCCATCACTGCGCGGAATCCGATGAGTGCCTGCACGGTTGGAGCGAATGCGCACACGGCCGACGCCAACCCAAAAATGGTCAGTCCGATTATCAGGATTCGCTTACGGCCATAGCGATCGCCCAATACGCCCCAGGTGAACAGGAGCGCAGCAAAGACGAGGATGTAGGAGTCGACGGCCCAGACCAGTTGGCTTTGGGTTGTCTCCAGGTCACGCTGAATCGTCGGTAATGCAATATTCAGGATCGTGTTGTCCAGTACGACAACGAGCAGACTCGTTACTAAGACGGCGAGAATAGCCCACCGACGGGGATGTCCCTCCCCACTTGTCGTCCAGGCTGCCTTGGATAAACGATCAGCAGCTTGCGACTTCGATTCAGTCATTCCGACCTCTCGTATCTAGCTGCACGCTACTCCAAGCCTGAACGTCGGAGGTCACCGTGGTTCATCTGCTCCTGGCAGACGCCCGGCTACCGTAGGCACTCACTCCGATTCCAAGAACGCGGGGTGCACGGCTAAAGGCACGACCCGCTCACGTAAGAAAGCCGACGAGGCCCAGGCCACTGATGAAGCGGCTTGTGCTTACTTCTTCCATCACTTCGATCATGTCAGGTAACGACGAAGGACGCCTCGGACCGGACTCATGGTCAGAAACCAACGCCTATTCCGACTCTGGGGAGGCTCCGGAGGGAATCTCGACGAACATCCCGCGCGGCTTGGTTGCCGACCAGTGTCCAGTGTCACAGGGGCACAACGGCCATCTCGGGTCATAATGGAGCCAACACTGTGCGACGTGCAATTCGTCGCAGTCAGTCGTTGAGGGCGTATAGGGAATATGAGTGCGGGGGAACGTTCCGATGATTTTCGGTTTTGACTGGTCGAACGAGGTGATGCGCCTCGGACGGCAAAGCCTCGATGGGGCGATGGAAGCCACCGTCGTGGGGTCTTTTACCCGCTTCGGCTACAGCATGCGTTCGCGGCTCTACACATGGCACGAACTACCCGACTTGACGGGCCGCACAATCATCATCACGGGGCCAACGTCTGGACTTGGATACGCAGCCGCAGTCGAACTCAGCCAGTTCGGCGCTGACCTTATTCTGGTGGGCCGCGATCGTGACCGCACCTCAGCAACCACACAAGAACTGAATCAGCTAACCGGCGGCAACGTTGACTACGTCATCGCCGATATGTCGGAGCTGACCAGTGTCCGTGAGGCAAGTGCAGAGCTCTCCGAGCTCCCCAGAATCGATGCCCTGCTGCACAACGCAGGGGCGCTTCTAAATAGCTACCAAAAGACCAGCGATGGGTATGAAAAGACATTTGCCACACACGTTCTGGGACCCCATATCATGACTCGAACTCTCCTGCCGATCCTGCAGCGCACCGGGGACGCTCGGGTAATCACCATGACCTCTGGTGGGATGTACGCAGAGAAGCTCGATCCAGCCCACGTCATGATGTCGCGTTCGGAATACGACGGAGTTCGCGCATACGCGAAGGCAAAACGAGCACAGGTTGCACTCAACGAGCAATGGGCCCTTCGGGAACCAAGTGCGGCGGTGTTCCACACGGTCCATCCGGGCTGGGCCGCAACGCCAGGGATAGCCGGGTCGTTACCACGCTTCAACCGCGCGATGGGCCCCTTTCTACGCGACCCCTACCAAGGCGCGGACACTATGGTCTGGCTGGCCGCATCCGATGAGGCACTCTTGAGCTCGGGGAATCTGTGGCTAGATCGGCGACCCCGGCACGCAAATAAGGTTCCGTGGACCTTCACCGGAATTGCACAATCTACCGAGCTATGGAACCTCGCTGAGGAAATGACGGCAGCTGTCTCAGCGTCCTAACCTCGTACAACCAAGAACGATCGGCCTAAACTCGCGCAGCACGATCGGTTCGGGGCTCTGATCCGGATCGACCCGGGCCGTGCCCGGTCCTTGCACACCGGAGGTCATCAGCTGAACGGCTGAATGCCAGCCGCCGAAAACTATCACCCACCGAAACGAGTGATGAGGGCCACAATTTACCTGTTCCTTACCTGGCGATATGTCCGATTTGCGGTGTGAGTCATACCGCATTGCCTCATAGGTTCTGTATTTCCTAGATTGAATCCCGCACTCTCGGTCTCATGAATACAACGATGCAGGCAGGCTCAGCAAGGAACAAATGGACGGGGCGCGCCGCTGTTGCGGTCGGTATTCCAGTCCTGGCCGCCACAGCGGTCATCACGCCAGCGATGCTGAGCACCAGTGCCGCTCACTCCGTGGATTCCGTCCCCAGCCAATCAACCAGCAACGACGTATCGACGACGACAGAGCTAGCGCCAACGAATAGGGTTTCCCACTTCCGCGGTGGCGGAGTTACCGTTCGCGGCCGCAAGTGGATGGGCAGTAAGGGCGTGAATGTCTACCGCAGCCGCCAATGCACCGAGCTCGCCTCACGGCTATACGCGAAGAAGGACTGGGGTCAGCTCACCAATATCTACGGAATGCGTAGTAACCGTTCGTACGGGAAACTGCGCTTCCACCGCAATGGCTCCGGTTATAAGCCGGTTCCCGGCGATGTTGTCGTGGAGCTGGGCGGGTCGTACCAGCACGTCGCAGTTGTCCACAAGGTCAAGAAGAACAAGATTAAGACCATGGAGCAAAATGCGACGCCAAGCGGCCGCCACACCTACAAGTGGAAGGGTAAGAAGGCTTACGGTGCCTACGGACCGCGCCACGTGGGTGGATTCATTCACAGCAAGAAAAACACGAACCGCTAGATCTCAGGTTTTCCGATGTGGGCGGTGGTCCCGGTCATAAACCGGGTTCACCGCCCGTTCGTTTGGCAGCAATTTCGATTCACGCCGATAGCTCAGCCGTCGCTCGGCGCTGCTGGACGAAGAAAGCGAACATTGACCCAACCCCGGTCAAAATCTGCGGAACGAACCATACAAGCCGCCAGAGCAGATCGGCAGCAAGGGCAATCTCAGGGTCACAACCGAAAGCAGTAAGAATGGTGACGAGCGCCAAATCAACCGTGCCGAGTCCGCCGGGTGAAATCGGAATCGACACAAGAAGTAGCGCAATCGAGTACGCCGCGAAGATTTCGATCAACGTCAATGAACCCGGGAACGCACCGAGCGCGGCCAGCGATGTCACTAATACGAGGAACGGCGTGAGCTGGGCGGCAGTGTTAGCCACGGTGATGGCTTTCCAGCGCGTCGTCACCAGGTCGTAGGCATGCTCCCGAAACTCCACGAGGGCTTCGACCGTATTTGGCGGCTCCTTGTGGAATCGCCTCGCTACGGGCGCAATGATCTTATGGGCAAAGTTCCCGACTCGTACCGCGCCGGCCTCATTGCGAATAACGATAACGATCACTACGATCGAAATGACAACCACGAGTGCCCCCAGTAGGGCAATCGTTGCATAGCCGACAGTATTGCGACCTTCGATGAAGAGCAATCCAATCGCCAGCGCCGGCATAGACAGTGTGAGCAGGTAGACCCACACTGCGTCAGCACTGACGGCAGCTGCCGATCTCGCCGGTGCGACCTTGTAAAAGTTCAGGATCTTGTACTGTGCTGCCACGGCAAACGCTCCCCCACCCGGGATACCCGCACTGATGAGAAAACCCACCTGTCGCTCGATGAAGCCATGCCAGTACCTGAGCCCAGGCACCGAAACCAGCACGGTGTACGGGTAAATGAAGATATTGATCAGGCCGGCCACTACGATCGCAGCGACCCAGTAAAACGGCATTTTCGCAAGCTCTTCAAATGCCTCATTGTAGTCGCCGAGTTGCGGCAGGACGACAACAAAGATTCCTACCATCACGATCGTCCCAAGCACCATCGTGATGATGAGCCGCTTACGACTCGGGCGGCCTGCCGCGGCTCCCGACGTTAGCTCCGCCTCGTCCGGCTCATCTGTTGCTGGCGCGTGGTCGGTCACAGCAAGCGACCCTAGTCGTTCAAGCAGGCATGACGCCTCTTACCCAACGGCCTCGGGGCAGCTAGCCGGGCGGATCGCCCATCCCGTTGCGCTCGCGTGATGAGACTGGCA
>JBLHZE010000172.1:0-5036 GCA_047631015.1 Actinomycetes bacterium | reverse complement strand
GCAGCGGATGACCGCCCGACAACTCGGGTCGTCGGCGGTATCGACGCCGACCGCTCGCAGACCCCGTGGTTCCTACAGTTCGTGCCCAAGAATCGCGACGGTGGAGCGTCCTTGTGCGGCGCAACGTAGTTCAAGAAGCGCTGGGCCGTTACAGCGGCGCATTGCGTGTCCTCGCCATCCGGTATCGCCAAGGTGGGCAACGGGAAGAGCTATGTCCTCGCCAATCCAGCGACGCGCAATCAGGGGACGCGCTACTACCTCGACTCCATCGTTGTGCACCCCAAGTACGACCCGAAGTCGAGCACAGACTTTCATGACATCGCGCTCCTACGCACATCCCAGAAGATGCCGAGTGGGACTCTGAAACCGAACTCCAACAAGAGTGAAACCAGCGCTGGAACAGCCTCGTCAGTATTCGGCTTCGGGGAACGAATTGCCGGTGATCCTTCATCTATCGCGAACGTCCTGCAAGAGGGAAACGTCCAAGACTTGATCGGACCTTCGGACCCCAAGTGCGGCTCATACGGACCGAACTACACCGCTACCTATGAGCTCTGCGCTGGATTACCCCAAGGCGGTATCGACGCGTGCCAGGGTGACTCCGGTGGGCCACTGATCGCTGCCATAGACGGACAAGTTCGTCTGACTGGAATCGTCAGCTCTGGCTACGGCTGCGCCCTGCCGAACTACCCTGGTCTCTACACACGAGTCTCGACCTACGCCACCTGGATGTCGAAATACACCAACGGAAAGTTCAAGATCACATCATCCTGCAACGGTTCCTCGTGCAGGGTCAAGCGCGGGAACTGCGCAAAGATCAAGCTGAAGAATCTCACCTCAAAAAAGGGCTCCTACAAGATCCGCACTAACAAGAATTACGTGTCGCTGACCAACGCCCGCGGAGTCGTCCGGGGCGGTGCGTCTGTAAAGGCAAAAATCCGCGTCACGACCAAGAAGAATGTCTGCGTCAAGGTCAAGGTCAAAGCGAACGGAACACCACTAAAGAAGTACAAGATCTCTACGAACGGCCGTCGTAACTGCTAACACTGAGGAACGCCTGATTAGGCTCGACGAAGAAACGCGGTAACCGCGGGGCGGCACGGCGATGGCCACACGACTGGTGACGCAGGACCGTTAGGGGCGGACTCAGCGCAGACGCTGATCAGCGAAGAAGTCCTTCAGTAGCGCTCCCGCCTCGTTCGCAAGGACTCCGCCGACAACCTCCGGGCGGTGATTCAGCTGTCGGTCGCGGACGAGATCCCACCGACTACCAACCGCGCCGGCTTTTTCATCGAAGGCGCCAAATACTAGCCGGGAGATCCGGGCTTGGACGAGCGAGCCGGCACACATCACACATGGCTCCAACGTGACAACCAGGGTGGCGCCGTCAAGGCGCCAGGTACCGACAGAACGAGCTGCTTCTCGTAACGCGAGAACTTCCGCGTGGCCACTCGGGTCCTGGTCAATCTCACGTCGATTTACCCCACGACCAAGGATCTCACCGGAGCCACTTACGACGACCGCGCCTACCGGAACGTCTCCTTCCGGGGTAGATTCTGCCGCCAGTTTCAGCGCTACCCGCATTAACTCGCGATCAGACGGTTCGATCAGCACTTACGCAGGGACCTCAAAGAGTGACTCAAACTGGCTCCCAAAGCCCAGCCTGCTGGCCACGGCCGTCAGGACCTCATCTGGATACAGTTCGACATCCTCGGACAGAATCGCCAACTCCGAGGAACCCATCCCCAAGTCCTGAAGCAGAGTCAGGTCACCGGCGGGGGTCAGCTCGTCCAGATCATCTTCGTCAGGCAGAGGTAGCCCCATCTCTTCGAGGACCTGAGATGCCAGCGGCCAATCCAACGCAGCTGCAACGTCAGAGAGCAAGAACCGCGCCTCGTTGCGATCGGTCCTGGCCACAACAAAGAAGTCCTCGGCGACACTGACCAACCCCACAACCCCGTTGTCTGCCGGATGGGCACTGAGCGCGGAGATCAACGAGTGATGGTCGACCCCTGTTCGCTGCGGTAGCCGCGATACCTGCCAGTGGCCATCTTCCCGCCAGGCAGCAACGACAAAATCGATCGCGTCCTCGTCCATTTTCGCCAGATCCCTCCGCAAGCGTCCAGCCTAGCGCTCGACCGCATCAGCAAGGCTGACATACCCAGGGGATAAGAGTGGACTCGAGTCCCCCGAACGCCAACCCCCGTAGGCGAACATCACGTAACAGTTGACGCTACGGGACCTTTCGCTACATGGCCTTAACGGCCGTGACCACCTTAGTCAGCGAATCCTTCGCGTCGCCAAACAGCAGCGTTGTCTTGGGATCAAATAGCAACTCGTTCTGGATCCCGGCAAACCCTGGTCGCATCGAGCGCTTGAGGAACACCACCTGTTCGGCATTCGAGACATCCAGGATCGGCATTCCATAAATCGGCGCCGATGGGTCGGACTTGGCCGCCGGGTTCACCACGTCGTTTGCACCGACCACCATCACGACATCAGTCGAGGAGAATTCCGGGTTGATCTCGTCCATCTCCTTGAGTTGATCGTAAGGCACATTGGCCTCAGCGAGCAGCACGTTCATATGCCCAGGCATCCGACCGGCAACCGGGTGGATCGCGTAGTCGACGTCGATCCCTCGCTCGTTAAGCAGGTCCACGAGTTCGCGGATCTGATGCTGAGCCTGCGCGACCGCTAGCCCGTACCCGGGAACGATGATCACTTTGTTCGCGTAGCCAAGCATGATGGCAACGTCTTCTGGGCCAGCGGATTTGACCGGTCGGTCTTCTCCGCCACCTGCGCCAGCCGACACCTTTTGCGCTTTGAATGCACCGAACATCGTGTTTGTGAGCGGGCGGCCCATCGCCTTGGCCATCTCTTTAGTGAGCAGCGTGCCGGAGGCCCCGACCAGCGTTCCAGCCACGATAAGCAGCACGTTTCCGAGCACATAGCCGCTCGCTGCAACCGACAGCCCGGTAAAGGCATTGAGGAGCGAGATGATGATCGGTACATCGGCACCACCGACGGGCATGACGAGCAGTAAGCCGAGCAGAGCCGACAGCACCAGCAGGACTACCAGCAGCCAGGTAGCTGGAGTGATAACCAGCCATGCCGCGAACACCAGCGCGCCAGCGCCAACCAAGCTAGTCAGGTACTGACCGCCAGGAATCAGGATCGGTCGCGTTGTAATGGCTTCCTGCAGCTTCAGGAACGTCAAGATGGATCCGGTGAAAGACACCGAACCGACGATGACGGTAAAGACTGTCGCCGCCAAGACGCCCTTGGACTCGGATGTTCCGGCATCAAGGAACTCAATGATCGCGACCAGTGCGGCAGCGCCACCACCTACACCGTTGAACAGTGCCACTAGCTGCGGCATAGCGGTCATCTGAACCCGCCGCGCAGCGGGGTAGCCGACTATCACACCAACTGCTATCGCGGCCAATATGAGTGGCAGGTTCTTCATCCCGGGATGGGCGAAGAACAGCGTTGCAACGGCAATCAGAGCACCCCCGGCACCCAGCAGGTTTCCATTCCGCGCGGTCTTCGGGCCAGATAGTCCCTTCAGCGCAAGAACAAAACAGATGGCCACGAACAAATCGACCAACTGAGCCCAGACGGGCACGGCTCCGGCAACTCCGCCGGCAGCGACAACCGAGGTCACTTCGTTACCTCCGTGTCGTCAGCCTTCGGCGCTTTCTTAGGCTTGAACATCTCAAGCATGCGGTCCGTGACGGCAAACCCGCCGACCAGGTTGATTGTCGCCAAGACGATGGCCAGTAATCCGAGGACGAGCGGCAGCGTTGTATCGGCGTTACCGGTGACCAGAATGGCGCCGACGAGCACGATGCCGTGAATCGCATTAGCACCGGACATGAGCGGGGTGTGGAGCACTGTCGAGACCTTAGAGACGACCTCGAATCCGACAAAGATCGACAAGATAAATATCGTGAGCAGCGCTACGCCGGAATCCATCAGGCAACTTCCTTTCTGACCTCACCGTTGAGCACGACTGCGCAACCGTCGAAGACTTCGTCTTCTGGGTCGAGGACTAGCTCGCCTTCCGCGACGGCCAACCCAAGCAGCGCGACCACGTTCATTGCGTAGAGCCGAGAGGCATGCACCGGCATCTGGCTCGCGACATCTTTTGCACCCCAGATCTGTACGCCATCCACGACGACTTCCCTGCCAGCAACCGATCCCTCAACGTTGCCGCCAGTCTCGGCGGCGAGGTCCACAACGACCGATCCGGGCTTCATGCCCGTCATCATCTCGGCCGTGACCAGCCGCGGCGCTTGTCGCCCGGGTACGGCGGCAGTCGTGATCAGCACGTCAGATTCGGTGATGTAAGGCGTCAGGAGTTCCCGCTGGCGAGCAGCCCGATCCTCGGTCATCTCGCGGGCATATCCACCGCCTGCTTCAAGTGCCTCGAGGTCGAGATCGATGAAGCTTGCACCCATCGACTTCACTTCATCGGCTGAGGCAGCACGTACGTCATACGCCGACACGACCCCGCCCAGCCGCTTGGCCGTGGCAATCGCCTGTAGCCCGGCAACGCCGGCGCCCAGAACCAGAATCTTCGCCGGCGGGATCGTTCCGGCCGCGGTCATGAACAGCGGAAAGAACCGCGGTAGTCGGTCGGCACCGACGATCGCGCCCCGGTAGCCCGTTACCAGCGCCTGTGAGGTCAGCGCATCCATTGACTGCGCGCGCGAAATCCGGGGAACTAGGTCAAACGAAAGTGCGGTCGCCTCTGCCTCAGCGATAGCCCTGATGGCATCGCCGTCGTTGGTCGGAGCGAGGAAACTCAGCGCGACTGCTCCTGACTTGAGACTGCGGCCACGGGCAGGATCGAGCGGACGGACGGACGCGACCACATCAGCAGCTGCAAAGGCGGCATCCACATCGTCGGCAGCAACAACCGTCGCGCCGGCTTCGGTGTAGTCAGAATCGGCAGCAAAAGACTCGTTCCCGGCGCCTGATTGAACTGTCACCTCAAGTCCCAGCGCAGCTAGTTTTGCGACGGCATCCGGTAC
>JBLHZE010000171.1:0-5038 GCA_047631015.1 Actinomycetes bacterium | reverse complement strand
GGCTACAGCCAAGCGAGTTCGCCAAGTTTGCCTTGGTCGTCTGGACGGCAAACTTGATTGCCGGGCGCAAGGACACCGTCGACGGCTGGCGGTCACTCTTGATCCCACTGGCACCGGTGGCTGGATCGCTGATTCTCCTGATCCTGCTCGAGGGTGACCTTGGTACAACGTTGGTGATGATGCCCGCAGTCGCGGCCATCTTGCTCGTCGCCGGAGCCCCGATGCGGCTATTTGCGTGGATGGGCGCGGCCGTCGGCACTCTCATTTTGCTGATGTCCGTCACGACGCCCTACCGCCTGCAGCGCTTCGCGACGTGGCTGGATCCTGCTGCAGATCCTGATGGTGCCGGTTGGCAAGTTCTGCATGGTCAGTACGCGCTGGCAACGGGTGGCTGGTGGGGAGTTGGGCTTGGTGCAAGTCGCGAGAAGTGGGGATTTCTACCCGAGGCGCAGACGGACTTCATCCTGGCGGTTATCGGCGAGGAACTTGGCCTGATGGGCACCCTCAGCGTGCTCGTCTTATTCGCCATTATCGCTTACGTGATCTGGCAGATTGCGTCGAAGGCAGATACGGACTTCGTGCGCCTGGCCACGGTCGGGATCGGCATCTGGATCGTCGCCCAGGCATTCCTCAACGTAGGTGCTGTCTTAGGGGCATTGCCGATTACCGGCCTGCCACTACCGCTGGTTTCGTATGGTGGCTCATCCCTCACCTTCACGTTGATGGCGATCGGCATGCTCCTGGCCTTTGCTAGATCTCAACCGGCAGCCAAGGAGTTCCTGCAGACCAGGAAGGCTGCCAAGCGCCATGGTAAGAGCCGGTCGAGTCGCCTTTCCGCTCGATCCCGCCGCAGATACGGCAGAGCCGGACGCCGAGCGAGTAAAGACTCGCAACCTGGTTCTATGGAGGCTGACGCGCAGGCTCCCAGCCGCCGCCGCTCCTCGAAAGCGGGGAAAGACCGCAAAAAGCCCACGCGAGGCTTCCGTCGTCGACGACAATCCGACGCAGCAATAGCCCAGGAGGGGTAATGCGGGTTTTGTTGGCAGGTGGGGGTACCGCGGGACATGTGGAACCAGCACTCAATACGGCAGATGTGCTCATGGGGCGAGACGAGAGCACCAACGTTATTGCGCTCGGTACTGAGCGAGGGCTAGAGGTGCGGCTCGTTCCCGAGCGCGGGTATGACCTTGAACTGATCTCTGCCGTTCCGCTTCCACGTCGACCAAATCGCGATCTGCTCGCTTTACCGACACGATTGCGTCGGGCTGTTGCGCAGGTGCGCGCGGTGATGGATCGACAAGGCACTGATGTCGTGGTGGGCTTCGGAGGGTACGTGGCAATGCCTGCCTATCTCGCTGCCCGTGGCCGGGTGCCGATCGTCATCCACGAAGCGAATGCCAAGGCCGGGATCGCGAACCGGGTAGGAGCGCACTTCACGCCATACGTCGCTGAGGCGACCGCGCAATCGATTAAGGGAGCCGAGACACTCGGCATTCCTCTGCGAGCCGAGCTCGCGGATCTTGATCGTTCGGCGGTGCGGTCGCATGCTCGGGAGTTCTTCGAGCTCGATCCGGATCGCCGGTGTCTGCTGGTATTTGGCGGCTCATTGGGTGCCCGGCGAATTAATGAAGCGGTCGTTGCTGCAGCCCCAGAGATCATTGGTGCCGGCTTCCAGATCTTGCATGTAGTGGGGGGGAAAAACCTCGACCAAGGCGCAGATGCAGTCGGAATTGGGCCCGCCACCAGTCGTCACTACCGGCGTGTTGGCTATGTCGACCGGATGGACCTGGCCTACGCCGCGGCCGACCTCGCACTTTGCCGGTCCGGCGCGATGACGTGCGCTGAGCTCGCCGCGGTTGGTCTGCCGGCGGTCTACGTGCCGTTACCCCATGGCAACGGGGAACAGCGGCTAAATGCACAGGGAATCGTCAGCGCCGGTGGCGGCGAGTTCTTGCCCGATGACCACCTGTCAGGTCAACAGGTGACGCGCACTGTGCTACCAACGCTGGCAGATCCAGGCACATTGGAGACAATGGGCACGAACGCCCTAAGTATGGGGAGCCGCAGCGCTGGCGAAAAGTTTGCGAACATGATTGTTCGGGCTACTACTGGCGCCCGGCGAGTCGATGTGGGGGAGTCACCCCCAGCCGGAGGAGCGTAAGTCGTGACCGAATCGGATTCAACTGGATTGGCAAAGCTCGGAGCCGTACACGTTGTGGGTATCGGTGGAGCCGGGATGTCCGGAATTGCTCGTGTATTGATCGCTCGCGGCGTCCGGGTCTCGGGCAGCGATGTGAAGGACTCCCGGCGCATTTCCGCTTTGCGCGCCTTGGGGGCTCACGTGTGGATCAATCACGCCGCCCAGAATGTCGCCGACGCTGGTGCCGATACCGTCATCGTTTCGACGGCTATCCCGGACGCCAACCCGGAGCTGCAATTTGCCCGCGAGCAGGGGTTGACAGTTCTCTCTCGTGCGCAGGCGCTTGCGGCGATCATGGCGCAGAGTAAAGCCATCGCCGTTTCTGGCACCCACGGTAAGACGACAACGACATCGATGCTCACTGTGGCCCTGCAACATTGTGGTGCCGATCCATCATTTGTGATCGGAAGTGAACTGAACGAGTCTGGTTCAAATGCTCACACAGGCTCAGGTGAGCTATTCGTTGTCGAAGCAGATGAGAGCGATGGCACTTTCCTTCAGCTCAGTGCATTCGCTGGCATTGTCACCAATGTTGAAGCTGACCACTTGGACTACTGGGGCACTATGGCCGCGATTGAGCAGGGATTCGACACGTTTCTCGCCGATATTGCGGGAAAAGGCGGATTCGCGGTCGTCTGTATTGATGATCCAGGTGGCGCGCAGTTGGCGACCCGCGCACTCGCGGCCGGTGTTGATATCCGCACCTACGGCGTCTCCTCGCTGGCGATGAATCGCATCGAGGTCGTGTCAACTCCCACAGGAGCCGCGTCTTTTGTCATCCTGGTCAACGGGATTCGCTCTCCAGAGATCACTCTGCAGGTTCCTGGCCAACACAACATCCTCAATGCAACGGCCGCACTCGTCTGCGGCCTCGGTCTCGGTTTCCCAATTGGCGAGCTTACGAATGGACTTGCATCATTCTCCGGGACTCGGCGCCGGTTCGAGTTTCGAGGAGTTGCCGATGGCGTGCGGGTATACGACGATTACGCACACCATCCGACTGAAATCGCTGCGACGCTCGACGCCGCGCGTGGCATCGTCGGCAACGGGAAGTTAGTCGTCGCCTTCCAGGCCCATCACTACTACCGGACGGCGTTGTTTAGTAAAGAGTTTGGCGAGGCTCTGGGACGCGCAGACGATGTCATTGTGCTTGAGGTATTCGCCCCTGGTGAGGATCCGATTCCAGGTGCTAGTGGTCAGGTCATGGCCTCTAATGTTCCACTCGCGCCGGAGCACGTCGTGTTTGAACCCTCCTGGTCAGCGGTCCCACGGCAGCTAGCGGCGCGAGCACAGCCCGGTGACATCGTGATGACTCTCGGTGCGGGCGATATCTCGATGATGGGTCCTGAGCTCATGTCAATCTTGGAGGCCAGGGAACGGGCACTTGGGCAAGCAGCGGGGCAGCGCCGGTGAGCTCGCTACTGGACCATCCAGTTCCGACTTTGCCGCCACCTCCCAAGCGGAGCCGCCAGAGGCGGCTGCGTCTGCCTAAGTGGTCCCGGCAGGCGTATCGGATTATTGGCGCTGCTGTAGCGATTCTTCTTGCGATCGGGATGTGGTTATTTTACTTCTCGTCAGTCTTCGCTCTGGACTCACTCGTGGTTGAGGGTGTTCGGACAGTGAGCCCGGCCGAGGTTGGGGCAAAGGCGGACCTTGGGGCGGGGACACCGCTGGCCCGAGTCAATGCCGCGGATGTGTCTGCTCGGGTTATGGGTATTCCGGCGGTTGCCTCTGTTCAGGTAACGCGGCGTTGGCCTAATACGGTGGTTATTCGAGTTGCTGAGCGGGATGCTGTTGCGGCACTCGCGGAGGGGGATCGCTTCGCCACGGTAGATAGCAGTGGCTTCTCGTATCTGATGAGCAAAAAGCAGCCCAAAGGTCTTCCGCTCCTCAATGCGGTTGAGGGCGAGCCGCGAACCGCGGCAATCGATGTTGCTGCTGCCTTGCCAGCCAACCTTAGACCAAAGATCGCAACAGTATCCGCGCTCGCCCCTCGATCAGTACTGCTGGAAACAAAAAACGGGGTGACGGTTATGTGGGGTCCGCCGGAAGAGAGCGTGATCAAGGCCGAGATCCTGGCGGCGCTACTGTCGAAGACTGACGATAAATGGATCGACCTAAGGCTTCCAAGCACTCCGACATCCGCCCAATCTTCGCCGAAGCCGGCACCGCCGCCTACTGCCGAACCGACCACGGGCACGGGAGACCTAACGGATGGTTCCGAACCTTCAGCAGGTACCGAAGTGCCCGTCTTGCCGGGAGTGATCCCGTCCACCATTGCTCCGATTCCGTGACACTTTAGGTCAATCTCACCGCGGGGAAGTGACTAATCGCCCGCGATTTGATGCCGGATGGGCGCTATTCATAGCGCCCATCCGGCATCCGACCCGGCAGAATCACATCCATGAAACACCAGGTCACTCACATGTGACTCGCGCGGGGGGATGTGGGGTGGGTAGTGGAGGGGCTGACACAAGTTCTCGCCGACGCCGATATCCGCCTCGAGATGAGCACGGTGGATTACACCCTGCTCATCGTCTACTTCATCTTCGTGCTGGGAATTGGGTTCGTTGTTCGCCGAAGTGTGAAGTCAAGTTTGGATTTCTTCCTTTCGGGTCGATCGATTCCCGCCTGGATCGCAGGCCTAGCTTTTATCTCTGCGAACCTGGGTGCTGTCGAGATCCTGGGTTTCGCTGCCAATGGCGCGGAGTTCGGCTTCGCGAGTGTCCACTATTACTGGATCGGTGCAGTTCCAGCGATGGTGTTCCTTGGGGTGGTCATGATGCCGTTCTACTACGGCTCAAAGATCCGCAGTGTTCCGGAGTACTTGCGACGTAG
>JBLHZE010000170.1:0-5125 GCA_047631015.1 Actinomycetes bacterium | reverse complement strand
GCCGATCAGTGCAAGTCGTCAATCGCGCGTGAACCACTATTCAGCGAGGATGGTTTTGACAACGGGAAATCCGGCTCCTTCAAACGCCTCGATCAGCTCCTCGTGGTTGAGGAACCCATGGTCTTGTGTACCCACCGACCGTTGCTGCCCGAATTACTCAAACACCTAGAGCGCAAGATCGGGCTCACTAAGACCAACCACTTAGATCCGTCCCTGCCACCCGGCGGTTTCATCGTGTTGCATCGCGAGTTCCATCCGAAACGTGGACTGCGGGTTACGGCAATCGAGAGGCACGAATAGTAGCCCAAGCCGATCCCGAATCCGGCATTACGTTCGAACCGAACTCGCTAGCCGAAGCGACCGGAGATGTAGTCCTCGGTTGCCTTCTCCTCGGGGTTTGAAAACATCCGCTGGGTGGGCCCAACTTCTATCAGGTGACCCGGCTTTCCGGCTCCTGACAGGTTAAAGAAGGCCGTGGTGTCAGAGATGCGAGCGGCCTGCTGCATGTTGTGAGTCACGATGACGATCGTGTACTCCTCACGTAGCTGGGTGATGAGTTCCTCGATTGCCAGCGTCGAGATTGGATCGAGGGCCGAACACGGCTCATCCATCAACACAACTTGGGGTTCGACCGCGATAGCGCGGGCAATACATAGGCGCTGCTGCTGACCACCAGAAAGTCCGGCACCCGGCCGGTCGAGACGATCCTTTACCTCACCCCAGAGATTCGCTGCCCGCAACGAGCGCTCGACAATTTCTTCATTGGCGGACTTTTTAGAACGACTCTTGTCCAGTCTGATGCCGGCAATGACATTGTCGTAAATGGACATTGTCGGGAAGGGATTCGGGCGCTGAAAGACCATACCGATAACCCGGCGAACATTGACTGGATCGATTTCGGCACCGTAGATATCCTCGCCGTCAAGCAGAACTTTTCCCTCAACCCGGGCATTAGGAATGACCTCGATCATCCGATTGAGCGCGCGCAGAACTGTCGACTTACCGCAGCCCGATGGTCCGATCAGGGCCGTCACCGATCTCGGCTCCACTGCCAGATTGACGCCCTCAACCGCCTCGAACGCCCCGTAGTAGACGTCCAAGTCAGTGATGTCGATACGTTTCGCCATTACTTGTCCTCATCAGCTGGTGTTGCTTCTAGTGTGCAGTACATATGTCGATCAATCAACGAGATTTCGGTGCGTAGATTTTCGCGATGACGCGTGCCCCCACGTAGAGAATCGCGACGAATAGGATGAGGACCAGCGCCGCACCCCAAGCGCGGTCAATCGCTGTGTCTGTCCCGCTGCCAATCTGATCCCAGATCATTGTCGGCAGGGCGGCCTGCGGCCCGTTGAACAGATCCCAGTTCATACTCTGCGACAGAAACGTGGTCAGCAGTAAAGGTGCCGTCTCACCGGCAACGCGAGCCACTGCCAACATCACGCCGGTGATGATGCCCGGCAGGGCGGTGGGCAAGACGATGCTCGTGATCGTGCGCCACTTCGGCACCCCCAACGCGTAGCAGGCCTCTCGAAGATCGTTCGGGACCAGCTTGATCATCTCTTCCGTTGTTCGAACGACCACCGGGAGCATCAGGATTACTAGCGCCAAGGAGGCCGCGAAGCCCGATCGCTCCATACCCAGTGTCAAGATTAAGCCGGTAAAGATGAACAAACCGGCCACGATCGAAGGTACGCCCGTCATTACATCCACGAAGAACGAGATCGACGTCGCGAGCCGGCCGCGGCCATACTCAACCAGATAGATCGCCACCATGATTCCGATCGGCACCGCAATGACCGTTGCCATAGCAACCTGCTCAATCGTGCCAACGAGCGCATGCGCGACACCGCCGCCAGCGTCACGAGCATTGACATTGCGCATCGTCTGGCTGAGAAACTCGAAGTTAAAGGCCGCGAGTCCCTTTTGGACCACCGAGAAAAGAATCGCGATCAGCGGGATAACGGCGATAACAAATGCGGTGTATACAACTGTGGTCGCAAATCGATCTGTTGCATGCCGTCGACCCTCAACGCGGAAGCTCCAGACCGTCTCGCCCACAACGAAAAGCATGCCGGCAATAACAGCGATCAACGGAATACCCGAGATCACGCCAGCGAGGGCGCCGGTCGACGAAAGTACGAGTGCGCCAGCCGCCACTGCCCACGGTGCCCAGGACGGGAGCCGTTTCCCCGCTAGCTCATCGTGCAGCGAACCTGGCGACAGCGATCGATCGTCACGTGTCTGGCTCATCCGTTTGCTCCCGAGTAGTCCTTACGACGAGAGATAATCCAGCGAGCGACCATGTTCACAGCGAGTGTGATGATGAACAGCACCAAACCAGAGGCGGTCAAAGCGGAGAGTCCGTTGGCTCCGGCCTCGTTCCACTTCAGGGCAATGTTGGCGGCGAAGGTATTCCCACCTGGCTCAGTGATTTGCCAATTGATTTCGAAGACTGCGGAGAGGATCAAGGCAACAGCGATGGTCTCCCCGAGGGCACGACCCAAACCAAGCATGGAGGCACTGATAATCCCGGGTTTCCCAAATGGGAAGACGACCATTTTGACCATTTCCCAGCGGGTCGCTCCCAGCGCAAGGGAGGCCTCCATATGGCCTTGCGGCACCTGGAGGAAGACCTCGCGGGTGACTGCTGAGATCGTCGGTAGAATCATGATCGCCAGCACGACACCCGCGATCAGAATACTTTTGGTGTAGATCTCATCCGGATTAGCGAAGATCGGGATCCAGCCGAAATAGGTACTCAACCACGCAACGAACCCCTGCATATTGGGCATGAGGACTGACAGCCCCCAGAGACCGAAAATGATCGAGGGGACCGCAGCGAGGAGATCAACGACAAAGCCCAAACTTGACGCGATCCGGCGATTGGCATAGAAGGCAATGAACAGGGCGATGCCGATCGCGACCGGTACGGCCAGGACCATCGCAATGACCGAGGTCATCAAAGTCCCGAAAGCAAGCGCCGCGATACCGAACAGCGGAGGGGTGGAGTCCGGGAACCACGATTGCTCGGTGAAGAAGTTTCCAGTGTTGCTTTGTAGCGATGGGATCGCTTGCCATAACAGGAATCCCCCGATTGACCCCGTCAGTACCAACATGAAGATGCCGGCCGAGCGCGCGAGGTTATAGAAGACCTTGTCACCGCGGCGCACACTGGCGCCCGTGATGGTCACCTCGCCTGATTGCGGCAGCGTCTGCTGCGCCATCCGCTTCCCCCACCTACTCGATGCCCTGCTAGCTCTGCGATATCTGTAACGTGCTCGTCCTTGCGTGGACCCAATGCAACAAACCGTGGAACCAAACGTGGAGTTGCTACCCGCTAGATATCTACAGAGCGGGCAACAACTTCACACCTGAGTGCGACGCTCTCTAGGTGTGAGAGCCCCGCGACTAGCTAATGGAACCGACTGCGATGTTCACTTTGGTGAGCAGGTCAATCGGCATGGGGACGTAACCGATCTCGCCGAGTTTCTCCTGAGCTTCAGGCGTCGCGGTGTACTCCAAGAAGGACTTCGTCAGCAGTACCTGGTCGGCAGGAAGCCCCTTCTCGCAGGTGATCTCGTAGGTGACGAGAACGATCGGGTAGGCACCGGGAGCATCCGTGGCGTAATCGAGCTGCAGTGCAAGGTTGTTACCCGTGCCGATGACCTTGGCCGTCTCGATACCCTTTGAGGCTGATTCGAAGGTCGGCGCGACTGCGCCGCCGCCGTTGTCAATACTGGCCATTGGAAGGTTCTGATCCTGCGCGAAAGACAATTCCACGTATCCGATCGAGTTTGCCGTGCTCTTGATCGCTGCAGAGACACCGTCATTCCCCTTGGAACCTTGACCACCGGGAGCAACCCAGTCTTTCCCGGTCTCGAAGCTCCACTGATCAGCAGCACTCGTCTTGAGGAACTGGGAGAAGTTGTCCGTCGTTCCCGACGAGTCGCTTCGGTGGTATTGCACGATCGTCGCGTCGGGCAAGCTGACACCAGAGTTCAGCGTGGCAATCGCCGGATCGTTCCACTTGGTGATCTGACTGCTGAAGATCTTTGCGAGGACCGACGAGCTCAGTTCGAGCTTTTCCACGCCCTCAATGTTGTAGGCAGCGACTATCGCACCGGCGACCATCGGGATGTTGATAGCCGGTCCACCGCCGCACCGCTGGTTTGCAGCGGTGAGATCTGCGCCTGCGATCGCGGCGTCAGAACCGGCAAAAGCGGTCTGCCCATTATTGAAGTCTTGAATGCCGGCACCGGACCCGTTGGCCTGGTATTCGATCGTTGACCCCTCGTTGGCTCGCTGGTAGGCGCTGATCCACTCCGTCATCGCGTTCTTCTGCGCACTGGACCCGGAGGCTTTAATAGAAGCCTGGGGTTGAGCGTCGGATGGGATCCCCCCGCCGCAGGCCGTAAGCGCTAGGGCGCCGACCGCGGTCGCTGCCAGGAGCTGAATCCCTCGATTGATCTTCACTTTTCTCCTCTAGAACGATGTTCGCGCCCGACTATCGGCCACGCCGATACATTTCTGTACCGTACTGCTGTGTTCGGTGGTTTGAACGTAGGCGATATCGGTAAAGAAACAACGCTGCACAGGTGAACGTGAGGTGAACGGATTGCGGCCAATAGAACAGGGTCCCGCGAGTCCGACCCCCGAACAGTTGATAGCCCTTAGTCCGTCCGGTTGATGAGCGAATCTAATCAACGCGATACTCCCGCACCGTCCATACTCTCTGCGCCGTGCTGCTGGGAGCTAGTGGGTCGGAAACACCCCGGCTTTTGATACCAGCGCAGGAGTCCTGCGCCCCAACTGTTCGCCGAGCCAGTCACTCGCGCTGATCAGCAAATCTAGATCGAGTCCGGTGTTAACACCGGAACGCTCGAGGGCAAAAACCAGATCCTCCGTCGCAATGTTCCCTGTCGCGCGTGGAGCAAATGGGCAGCCACCGATGCCACCGAGGCTGGAATCCAGAACGCGCACACCTGCTTCGTAGGCGGCGAGCGCGCTGGCGTAGCCGGTATTGCGGGTGTTGTGGACGTGGACTCGCAGCTGGGTCTGACCAACAACTGCGGTCACAGCCGCCATCCGGCGCCCGACATCGCGGGGGACAGCGACGCCGATC
>JBLHZE010000169.1:0-5139 GCA_047631015.1 Actinomycetes bacterium | reverse complement strand
AGCAGCGGTTGCTGCCGACCCTCCAACATTCTGGAGGATCGCGGCTGACAACTGCGGATCACGTAGCCCCTGGAGCACAGAGAAGGGGCGGACGGCGATCAGCATCTCCGTCTTAGCCAACGAGTCCGCGAGGAGCTTTGGCAGCGAATCGTCGGCCTGTTGAGCGGCAAACTGACGCTGTGCCTGCTCGGTCGGTGGGTGGATCTGAATCGAGAGCGGCCGCGCTGCTGCAAGCAGTTTCACAAGAAGCGGAGCATCACCGGCGTCAACCTTGTCTCGAAGAGTGCCGTCAGCATCCACCAACGGCGATGGCCCGTTGGTGTGAGCTCCGAACCACAACTCAGCTTGCGGCTGCGTCGACACGTCACCTATCGGTTCGGAAGCGTCGGCACTATTCGTCGAATCGGAATTGCTTCGCCAGCTCTCTAGCCCACCGGGAATTCCCCACGCATAGTTCTGAAGGTAACCATTGATACGAAACACGAACAACCCTTTCACTGCGGTTGGCGACTAGCGAACCCTGCCGTCGAGCTCATTCGCTGCCGACATGGGATCAATCCCCAGTGCTAACCCGGCGTAGACACTGGCAAAGTCTGTGACACCAATCAACATAGCGAGTCGCGTCAGCGAATGACCGGTGTGCGCGCTAATCACGTTCACCGGGACACCGCGTTCGGCCGCCACCTCCGTCGCTGCCGTGGCCAAAGCAGCGGTCTCGGGATGTTCGTCATGATCCCGTAGCAGGATTAACCGGAGCTTCGCCGCCGGTTCGGGCTCGTCAACGCGGTCCCGGAAAATGTCATCAAGATTTGTCCCCCCCGCCCGCGGTCCCGCAAGGAGAACAGATTGGGTTCGTGCCGCTTCTGGCAGCGTTCCCACCACAGATGGCAATCCGGCGTTCTCCGCCAACTGACGGGCAAACCGACGAACAGCAACCGCGCCGACGTCGCCAGTTCCCCAAAGGATCGGCAGCGAGAGACCGACCTCGACAGCTAATCGTTTGGCATCGTTGACGATCGGGTCACTCATGGCCGAGGAGACTTCCGCCACACCGTCCAGGTAGGTGGCCGTCGTGGTGATTGCCTCGTGGGCATCTTCAACGATTCCCAGCCCGCCAGCGATCAGGATGAGCGGAGTCGCCAAACTCCACAGCATCGTGCGGGCACGCCACCGACCTGCCACCGGTGGTAACCCGACCGCAAACTGCACGGCACCGCGAGTCTGTTCAACGACGTGTGACAACTGCGTGCCGTTGGGGCAGATTGCCACCAGTCGACAGCCTCGGCGCGCCGCCTCCAAAGCCACCAGCACCGTCTCGTTCGTTGATCCGGAGCCCGAGACGGCAATGACTAAATCAGTGGGACCGACCCACCCCGGCAGGGACGGCCCACCGAAGGTTACGACCGGCACGGGCGAACCAGTTCCCGCAACAGCGGCGAGGATGTCCCCTGCGGCCCGTGAACCGCCGCCACCAACGACCACCACGGCATGTGGGCGGCCGTCGTCAACAATCCGGTTCAGGGATTCCTGATCCACATTGGCAGCAGCCGCGCGCATGCTCGCACCAGCACTTGCCGTCATGACAAGCAGATCGCGGGTATCCGCCTCGACTAGCGCGGCGGCATCGTCGAGGAGGGCATCATCAAGCTCCATTGGTCGCGGGCTGTTGCGCCTCGTCGAGCAACATCACGGGGATGCCATCTCGAATCGGGAATCGCAGCCCGCATTCGGTACAGACCAAGACATCGTCTTGCTGCACGACGGGTGCGTGATGGGGAGCTGGGCACGCAAGAATTTCAAGAAGTTTCGGATCAATAGAAGCCATAACGGTAGAGCCTACGCCGTGCGGAAGATCGAGAGAACCTGATCACGGATCCGAGCCATATATTCGGTGTCAGGAGCCTCGACATTCAGTCGCAGGAGTGGCTCCGTGTTCGACGGGCGCAAGTTGAACCACCAATCCTCGCCGCTGACGGTCATCCCATCGAGGGTGTCGATCGTGACCCCCTTTTGACCCTCAAATACCTCCCGAACGGCTGTGATTGCTGCCTGCGTATCCGCCACTTCGGTGTTAATTTCACCACTGAGGCTGTAGCGAGAAAATTCACCCAGAAGCTCAGAAAGATTACTCCCTGGCGGGGTGTGCCCAACGAAGCTGAGCACGTGGAGTGCTGCCAACATCCCCGAGTCAGCACGCCAGAAATCCTGGAAGTAAAAATGTCCGGAATGCTCTCCGCCAAAAATGGCTCCGGTTTCGGCCATCTTTGCTTTGATGAAGGAATGCCCGACGCGAGTTCGCACCGGGGTCCCACCGTGCTCAGTGATGACCTCGGGAACAGCGCGACTCGTGATCAGGTTGTGGATCACCGGCGAACCCGGTGACTTCGCCAGTTCTAGTGAGGCGATGAGCGCGGTGAGGGTGGATGGATCGACGACGTCCCCTCGTTCGTCAACGACGAAGCATCGGTCAGCATCACCATCGAAAGCCAAACCCAGGTCTGCACCGTGGGCAATCACCGCGCGCTGAGTATCCACCATATTTTTGGGGTCAATCGGGTTGGCTTCGTGATTCGGGAAGTTTCCGTCGAGCTCGAAGTACAGCGGCACGATGTCCAATGGCAGCCTGCCCAGCACGGTGGGAGCGGTGAAGCCAGCCATCCCGTTGCCGGCATCGATGACGACCTTGAGTGGCCGGATGCCATCTAGCGGGACCAAATTCCTCAGGTACTCCGCATAGCCCTCCAACATATCCTCGTCACGGGCGTGGCCCGTGGGGCCGTCGAAGCTCGGCACTCCACGAATGACCATCTCTTTCATTGCGACCAGACCGGTGTCCTGGCTGACCGGTGATGCACCTGCGCGACAGAGTTTGATGCCGTTGTATTGGGCGGGATTGTGGCTGGCAGTAAACATCGCGCCGGGTAGCCCGGTTGAGCCCGAGGCAAAGTAGATACCGTCAGTTGAACAGAGCCCGATCTTGATGACGTCACAGCCTTGGTCAAGGACCCCGTTGGCGAATGCCGCAACCAAATCAGGTCCCGACGGCCGCATATCGCGGCCGATGACCACCGCGCCGGGCCCACCGTCGCGCGCCGCCGCACCAATCACCCGAACAAAAGCCCCACCGAGCGCATAGGCCAAATCTTCGTCGATTTGTTCTGGATAGGTTCCGCGTACGTCGTAGGCCTTAATGACATCGTCGAGGTTCCGCATTACGTCACCTTATGGCAGACCGAGGGTTTCCTTGCTACGACAACCCGAGCGAAAACCACGATTGCCGAGCCGAGTCGCTAATCGACGCTCTTCAGGACGCGCAAGTGGCCTTTGCGCGAGACCTCAATCGTGCTGGGGTTCGTCGGGGGCTCGGGCAGAACCACGGCCGCATCCCGCGGTCGAGCGGCTTCGCGGACCGCATTCGCTAACGCCTCGATGTCATCACTCGAGGGCTTGAGGGCATCAGGATCAGGTTCGAGTCGAACGACTTCCCAGCCTTGCGGTGCAGTCAGACGCTCGCCGTGTTTTTGGCATAGGTCGTAACAGTGGGGCTCGGCGTAGGTGGCCAAGGGTCCGACGACTGCCGTGCACTCAGAGTAGATATACGTCAACGTGACAACGGCTTGGCCGGTGCACGATGGTTTGGAACATACCCGCTGACGACTCACTTGCGAACCGTACTGCGCATTGCGCCGCAGATCCGGCATTGGGCTCGGAATTTATCCATGGGTTTTGCGGTAAAGGCCCGCTACGAGGCTGACAGCAACGGACGTGACTACAGGCCGTAATCAGGATCGATGTGAGACGGTGCCAATCCGTATAGCCCCGCGACAAGTTCGGTGACCGTGTCATTGACAAGATCGTCTCGCTGCACTCCGGGAATTGTTCGAATCTCGATAGGGCGCCGATACACAATCAGTTGAGAGGGCCGCGACCCTGTCGCTTCAGTGATCCGGCCCAGCGGAATCGGATCTGGTGAACCGTCGCGGAGCTCCCGAGGTGGTACCTCTTCAATAAGCACCTCAACCTCGCCCAGTTCGGGGAAGGCACGCTCAATTCGCTCCACCGCCGTCACGACGATCTCGTCGAACCGCTGCGACCGACTCGCCGAGAAAGGCATCGTTGCCGGAGCGATCGTGCCGCGGATCCCAACGCCATGTCGATCGCGGCGACGTCGGGACGGTCGTGGGATCGTGGCACCGCTCTGGCCGCCGTTCATTGTCATGAGCCCAGCCTAATCGTCGTTACTCTTCTCCACTGCCGGGCGCGGGGCGATCGCCGACTAATCATTCGAGATGGGAGCCCGGATCATCCGCTAAACACGCGGGAGGAGCCACCCCCGAGAAGCACAAATCCCGCCTAGCGGCCGTCGGCTGCCGAGATCGGCGGCGAACTTCGATTCGCTGGCGGGACTGTGGAAGGGAAGATGGAAGTCTCCGCACCGAGGAAGGGGGAAGGGCGCGAAACTCCGAGTCGGATGGAGCTGAGGAGGTTAGGCGGTCAGCTTCTTGAGGCGACGGCGCTCACGCTCTGACAGGCCACCCCAGATTCCGAAACGCTCATCATTCTCAAGCGCATAGTCAAGGCATTCGACGCGAACTTCGCATCCCATACATACCTTCTTGGCCTCACGAGTGGAGCCACCCTTCTCAGGGAAGAATGCGTCTGGATCGGTCTCCGCGCAGAGTGCTTTCTCTTGCCAGCCGATCTCCTCGGCATCCTCTAGCGGAATTCGGTCGTAGCTTTGTACCGCATTGCCAGCCTCGGCCAATCCGGCAGCGCTTGCTGAGTTAACTGGGTCAACTGAGTTGACTGGGTTGGCAGAGTCGATTGGGTTGGCAGAGTTGATTGGTTCTGCCGGGTAGCCCATGTAATCCGTGTAGTCCATGTTCCGGTTTCCCTTCTCGATTGCTTGGAATTGCCGCCCGAGTCCACTTCCCCGCGGTTCGAATGACAACGTTGGAATTACACCTGTGGGAGGTGGGTCCCGTCAAGCGGAATGCAACATCTGGTGACGTTTAGGCCGTTGGACCACTAGAGATAGTCCGAACGGTTGACTCAGAACCCCACATTTCCCGGAGTTATCCCCAGATTCACTTACTCAATCGCCATATGTCCTTGGCTACTCGGCACACAGGGGCAGCC
>JBLHZE010000168.1:0-5173 GCA_047631015.1 Actinomycetes bacterium | reverse complement strand
GAGCGTTGGCTTCGGCGTGCTCGCAGTTGGCGAGCGATGTTCAGCAGAACGAAATCGATGCCGATGCCGTGAGCAAATATTTTGGTGGGACAGTCGATGTGACTGGATTTCAGATTGCCGATGCTGTGCTGAATCGGCAAGCATCGCAGGCACTTAGATTGCTGCGACTAGCAGAAGGCACAGATGGTGGTAGTCGACTTGGCCCGGCCACAATCGCGTCGTTGGTCAATGCCATCCGACAGCTGGTGGCAGTCTCCGCGGCAGAGCCAGGTACGTCTGATCGCGATTTGGCTATCGCGGCGAAGGTTCCACCGTGGAAGCTGCGCACGATAAACCAGCAGTTGCGCCGATGGAGTCAGCTCGACCTAGCCGAGGCAATTCTGTTACTCGGAGATCTTGACGCGGCGATGAAGGGCGGCTTGCGCGATGGTGACCAGCTAGATCCGACTCAAAAAGGTCTGGCTATGGAAAAAGCAGTCGTGACGATGGGAACGTTCGAGCGCAAATAGAGCACTCGAAACGGAACTGCGCGGGCAGAACTACTTGACGCTGTCCGCAGCCCGTGAGTTCGATGACTTGCGGTTTGCGGCTTGGTTCTTGTGGAGGGCGCCCTTACTGACGGCCTTGTCCAGCTCGCGGTTCGAATGGGAAGCGGCGGCGGCAGCCTTGTCGGCATCTCCGGCTTCGACAGCCTCATGGACACGACGGACCGTGGTCTTGAGGTTGCTCTTGACGGCCTTGTTGCGCTCGTGCGCAGCGTTGTTCGTCTTGATGCGCTTCTTCTGCGACTTGATGTTTGCCACTACTCATCCAAGCTGGTTATCGCGCGGCCCATTGACGTTCAGAACGTGAAACGAGTGAAAGCCGGTGCGGGTGATTGTTGATCTGATTGCTGTCTGTCTTCTGCCGATGTATCTGCCGCCCATAAGGCGTATTTGTCGACGTATCTGGTTCCAAGAGTACCGGGAAGGTCCCGCAAGTGCGACCCGCCCCCAGGGATGCAACGATTGCGTAGTGAGAGCACCTGGTCCCGGCCCCGGACAGACTCCGGCAAACCTCCTGCGCAATTTCTGCATCATTGCCCATATCGACCATGGCAAGTCCACGCTAGCCGACAGGATGCTTCAGTTGACCGGGGTTGTTGACTCCCGGCAGATGCGCGCCCAGTACCTGGACCGAATGGATATAGAGCGCGAGCGCGGGATCACTATTAAGTCCCAGGCCGTCCGGCTGCCTTTCACCGCGGATGACGGCGTTACGTATATTTTGAATCTGATTGACACGCCAGGCCACGTTGATTTCACCTACGAGGTTTCCCGCAGTTTGGCTGCATGCGAGGGTGCGGTTTTACTTGTCGATGCGGCGCAGGGGATTGAGGCGCAGACTCTGGCTAACCTCTACCTGGCCTTAGAGGATGACCTTCAGATCATTCCTGTTCTGAATAAAATCGACCTTCCGGCAGCCCAGCCCGAGAAATACGCGGCGGAACTGGCGAACATCATTGGCTGCGACCCAGAGGACGTCTTGAAGGTCAGTGCAAAGACGGGTGCCGGGGTTCAGGAGCTTCTGGATGTCATCGTCGATACCGTCCCACCGCCAGTGGGCGTCGTGGATGCACCCCCTAGGGCCCTGATTTTTGATTCGGTCTATGACTCGTATCGGGGTGTCGTCACCTACGTCCGCGTTGTCGACGGTCAGCTCAAGCACCGAGACCGTATCCAGATGATGAGCACCAAATCCACTCATGAGGCGCTCGAGATCGGAGTGATTGCACCGGAGCCAGTTTCCTCTAAGGCACTGGGAGTCGGAGAAGTCGGCTACCTGATCACTGGAGTTAAGGACGTTCGCCAATCGCGAGTTGGTGACACCATCACGCTGGCAAATCACGGAGCTGAGGTCGCGTTGGCTGAGTACCGTGAGCCGAGGCCAATGGTGTTCTCGGGGCTCTACCCACTCGACGGGTCGGATTTCCCAGACCTTCGAGACGCCCTCGACAAGCTGAAGCTCAACGATGCTGCCTTGGTTTATGAACCGGAATCGTCAGCCGCTCTCGGGTTTGGATTCCGCTGTGGGTTCCTCGGTCTGCTGCACCTCGAGATCGTCCGCGAGCGGTTGGCGCGAGAGTTCGGGCTGGAGCTGATAGCGACCGCGCCGAACGTTGTCTACAGCGTGACGATGGACGATGGCGCGACGCATGTTGTGACAAATCCCAGTGAGTTCCCTGACAGTAAAGTTGCCGTGGCTCGTGAGCCAGTGGTGAAGGCAACAGTTCTGGCGCCTAGTGAGTTCATCGGCGCGATAATGGAACTCTGTCAAAACCGTCGTGGCGTGCTGCTGGGAATGGACTACCTGTCCGAAGAGCGGGTGGAGATGCGCTATACCCTCCCGCTGGCTGAGATCGTCTTCGATTTCTTTGATCATCTGAAGTCTCGAACCCGTGGGTACGCATCTCTGGATTACGAACCCAGTGGTGACGAGTCGGCGGACCTCGTCAAGGTCGATATCCTCCTGCATGGTGAACCGGTTGATGCCTTCTCATCTGTCGTTCACCGCGATAAGTCCTACGCATACGGCGTTGCGATGGCAGGGCGGCTGCGGGAACTCATTCCACGCCAGCAGTTCGAGGTGCCGATACAGGCTGCGATTGGATCCCGGATCATTGCCAGGGAGACGATTCGGGCGATTCGTAAGGATGTACTTGCTAAGTGCTACGGCGGCGATGTCAGCCGCAAGCGCAAACTGCTTGAGAAGCAGAAGGAAGGTAAGAAGAGGATGAAGACGGTAGGTCGTGTCGAGGTTCCACAAGAAGCCTTCATCGCCGCGCTGTCAACGGGCGAGGATTCGGGTAAGAGCAAGTAGGGTCTAGATTGTGATAATTCCTGAGCGTACTGGCTCCTTTGACCGCTCTTCGGCGTGGTCAAGGTCCCATCAGGCGCCATTTGGGTGCACGAAATTTGCGCATTTCGCCCAATATTCGGCAAAGTGGCACTCTGAACCATATGGTTAAGCCACGAAGTGATATTTGTCCAAATCCAAGTCAAATGCGGATCGTAAGGCTACGTGAGCAGCTGACAGCCCCGGGAGGAAGTTAACGCATGACCTCATCATCAACGTCCCGAGAAAAGTTGCCCACCCCGGCAGCGACGCTCACCCAGCTCGCCCTTAATCGTTTTGCTGACACACCTAAACATCCGGCATTTCGCTCGCCGACCGAAGCCGGCGGCTGGAGCGAAATAACCTGGGGCGAGGCAGGCGAAGATGTCTTTGACATCGCCGCAGGACTTATCGGTCTTGGCCTCGAACTTGAGCAGCGCGTCGCTATCGCCGGTGATACCAGTACCGACTGGATCCTTTGCGACATCGCCATTGCGCTTGCTGGTGGGGCTGCCACGACGGTGTACGCATCTACTGGTCCCGAAGATGTTGCCTATATCCTGGGAGACTCTGATTCGCGTCTCATTTTCGCGGAGAACGAAGAGCAGGTAGTGAAACTTCGTGAGAAGAGGGCAGACCTGCCGAACCTTCATAAGGTCATTCTTTACGCAGGAGACAAAAACCCAGAAGATGGCGACTGGGTCATGACTCTCGATGAGCTGCGGGCGGACGGTAAAACAAAGCGCGAGGCCGAACCGAACGTCGTAGCCGATCGTGCCGCGCAGGTTAAGCCAGAGAGCCTCGCGACGTTGATCTACACATCCGGCACGACCGGACGCCCAAAGGGTGTGGAACTCACTCAGGCCAACTGGGGTTACATCGGCGCAGCGATCGACGGGATGGATGTCATCACGATCGAAGATGTCCAGTTCCTCTGGTTGCCGCTGGCGCACGTCTTCGGGTCAGTGCTCATAGCCACGCAACTTCAGATCGGTTTTGTGACCGCTGTTGATGGCCGGGTCCCACAGATCGTGGCCAACTTGCCCGTCATCAAGCCTACGTTCATGGGTGCCGTGCCGCGTATTTTCGAAAAAGTCTATGGCGGCGTGAAGGCTCAGATTGCTGCTGATGGCGGTGTCAAGGAAAAGATGGCCGGCTGGGCGTTCGATGTCGGAAAGCGCTACAGCGATGCCGAGATGGCTAATGGTGAAGCGCCCGGCGGGCTACTCGGAATCCAACATACGATTGCCGACAAGCTCGTTTTCTCGAAGGTTCGTGACCGCCTCGGCGGAAACATCAAGCTGTTCATCTCCGGTTCTGCAGCGCTGTCGCCAGACATCGCTGAATGGTTCAACATCGTTGGGATGCCGGTTCTTGAGGGCTATGGTCTGACTGAAACCACTGCAGCTGCCTCTATCACTCGCCCGGACAACATCAAGTTCGGAACAGTCGGCGAACCAGTTCCCGGCACAGAGATCAAGATCGCTGCTGATGGCGAAATCTTGATCAAGGGGCCTGGAGTCATGCGCGGCTACCACAATAAGCCGGAAGCCACGGCCGAGGTCTTTGTCGGTGATGGCTACTTCGCCACTGGCGACATCGGTGAGATCGATGCCATGGGTCGGGTCAAGATCACTGACCGTAAAAAGGATTTGGTGAAGACATCTGGTGGGAAGTACATCGCTCCATCAGCGATCGAAAGCCAGTTCAAGGCACTGTGTGGAGTTGCGGGTTCGATGGTGGTACACGCCAACAACCGGAAGTTCGTAAGTGCCCTGATCTCGCTCGATCCCGATGCGGCGGCAGCATGGGCTGAAGCGCGCGGCAAGCCAACTGATATCGCCTCGCTGAGCAAGGATCCCGACATGATGGCCACGATCACCACGTCGGTGGAAGAGCTCAATGCCAAGCTGAACAAGTGGGAGACCATCAAAAAGTTTGAGGTTCTAGACAGCCCGTTCACTATTGAAGACGGCGAGCTGACCCCAAGCTTGAAGGTAAAGCGCAAGGTTGTGGAAGAGAAGTACAAGGATCTACTGAACTCGCTGTACGCCTAAGCGAGGTCAGTTTCTCCTGGGAACTTCTCAACAGAATTTCTTGTGAGAAAAAGTGCCTGAATCGCTGCTCGAAGGGGCGCTATCTGGCGACGCACGCGCGTCGTTCGGACAGCGCCCCTTCGGCATGTACGTCCACGTTCCCTGGTGCAGCAGCCGATGTGGCTACTGCGATTTCAACACCTACGTTCCTGGTGCGCTCGCTGGCGTCGGCCCCGGCACATTCGCCGATGATG
Organism: Actinomycetes bacterium; assembly: GCA_047631015.1. Lineage (GTDB taxonomy): Bacteria > Actinomycetota > Actinomycetes > S36-B12 > UBA10799 > UBA10799. Next base: position 9 of record JBLHZE010000168.1, on the reverse strand, counting down.
CAATCGCCG
>JBLHZE010000167.1:0-5207 GCA_047631015.1 Actinomycetes bacterium | reverse complement strand
AATACAATTGTCGATTATTTCAACCAGAACTGCACTGGGTAACCGAGATGTTGAGGGTAGGGCGCGAGAAATAAATCTCAGTTCCGCCTGTGCAAGCGCCACCCATGGATCCCTAAATAGAGGCAGAATCGGGTCATGACGGTTTGGGACGCCCTGGTTGGACAGAGCTCCGTCGTGACATCGCTACAAGATGCGGCCAGCGATGCCGCGCGGCAACCACCCGGATTGGCCATGACTCACGCATGGCTAGTGACGGGACCACCGGGTAGTGGTCGATCAACGGCGGCGGGTGCGTTTGCTGCCGCGCTGATGTGCCCGACCGGCGGCTGCGGGCACTGCGGCCAGTGCGTCGCTGCGCTGAATGGTTCGCATCCCGATGTGGAAGTTATTCGCCCAGAAGGGGTCAGCTACAAGACCGCCGATGCCCGTGCGCTCGTTGCTCGTGCATCAATTGCCCCGAGTCGGGGACGCTGGCACGTCATCATCATCGAGGACGCCGACCGACTAACCGAGACAGCAAACAATGTGCTGTTGAAGGCCATCGAAGAGCCGCCACCGCGCGCCGTCTGGCTCCTTTGCACGCCGAGCGTTGAGGACGTACTTCCGACGATCCGGTCGAGGTGCCGACACATCATGCTGCGCACCCCCTCACCTGAAGAAGTAGCCGCGCATTTAATCAACGAGAAGGGAATCCACGAGACGACGGCCCGCTTCGCGGCGCATGCTGCCCAGGGGCATGTTGGCCGCGCCAAAGCGTTGGCCCGCGACGAGAGTGCGCGCAGGAGGCGCCGCGATGTGCTGAGTGTTCCGTCCGAACTCCGCGATCTTGCGACCTGTATGAGCGCCGCCACGAGTATCGTGACCGCTGCGAAAGATGACGCGCTATCAATCACTGCACCAATCGATGAGCGCGAGCGGGCAGATCTTCTACTGGCCTGGGGCGAGGGAGCCGAGGGTAAAGGTTTGCGCGGCGGCGTCCGGGGAGTCAAAGGTGCGCTCAAGGAATTAGCAGATCGCCAGAAGTCGCGCCGAACCCGAACCGAACGCGATCAACTGGATCGGGCGCTTATCGATCTACTAGGCTTCTACCGAGATGTACTCGCGGTTCAGCTCGGCGCCGTGGATCAGGCGGATATTGACTTAATTAACGAAGAGATGACCTCCGAGGTACGTCGGCAGGCCGACTCCAGCACAGCAGTTGAGACGATGTGGCGTGTGAATGCTATCGAGCGAGCACGACTAGCTTTGGATGCCAATGTCGCACCGGCATTGGCAATGGAATCATTGACGATCGACTTGCGTCGCCCTTCGCTTCGTTGGGCCAGGAGTTGAGGACTGACGCGCGGCCGCGCGCAACGAGCCGGGTTGCCGTAAGGATTTCGATCGCAGTTGCAGCCAGCCTGGTGCTTGCCGGATGTTCATCAACGAGCAACGAGCCGTCGGTAGCCGAATCATCGGTCAGTGTCGATCTCGGTACTTACTACTCCCAACCCGTGACGTGGTCTGCCTGCAAAGACGGATTTCAGTGTGCGTCGTTCACGGTTCCTCTCAACTACTCAGACCCGGCCTCTAAGCCGATCACGATCGAGATGCTGAAGGCTCCCGCAACCAATCCGAATAAGCGCCGAGGGGCGATCGTTGTCAATCCCGGGGGTCCTGGTGGCTCCGGAGTTGACTTCGCGCGCAATGCGTCCGGTACCGTCAGCAGCGCGATCATGTCGGAATATGACATCGTCGGATTCGATCCCCGGGGAGTCGGCAAGAGCACCCCGATTGACTGCCTAGATGGACCCCAAACCGACACTCTCGTCGCAACCCTGGGCACCCCACAAAGTCCTGCTCAAGAGGAGCAAGCTGTCGCCTCCGCAGCGTCGCTCGGAGCTGGTTGCGCGGCGAACTCTCCTGAGCTGACGCCAAATATAGGAACGATTCCGGCGGCGCGCGATATGGACATCCTGCGTGGCGTACTCGGGGAGTCGAGCCTGAACTTCCTCGGGCTTTCTTACGGGACGTTCCTTGGATTGACCTATGCGGATTTGTTCACCGACAAGGTCGGTCAGTTCGTGCTGGACGGTGTGATCAACCCGGATCTTACGAACGACGAGCTCGCGCGTGGCCAGGCAGAAGGATTCCAGCTTGCGCTTTCGAGCTTCATCGCTGATTGCCCAACGCACACGAACTGTCCCCTGCCCACTGACCCCGCGGCTGCGACCAAGAAGATTGATGACTGGCTGACCTCTGTTGGTAACGATCCGATTGAGGGTTCCGCAGGGCGCCCGCTGACCCGTCCACTGGCGACAAACGGCATTATCGGCAGCCTCTACGAGCCACAGTTTGGCTGGTGGGACCTGCGCTCAGCGCTGCGCGCCGGCTTCAAGGGCAATGGAACACCATTGATGCGCATCGTTGACTCGTTCACCGGTCGCCAGCCGGACGGAACGTATTCAGGCAACTCCCTCGATGCGCTCTATGCCGTCAACTGTCTGGACCGAACAGATCGGGCCGACCCGCAACGAACCCTTGCGTTGGGTGAAGAGTGGGCGAGCACGGCACCGACGTTTGGGCGAGAGCTGGCCTGGAGCAATCTTCCGTGCTTCGACTACCCGGCGCCTCCCACGAATGAGCCTCATGTGATCACGGCAGAGGGTGGCGCACCGATCCTTTTGGTGGGAACGACCCGAGATCCTGCCACGCCCTACGTCTGGGCGAAGGTAGTAAACGACCAGCTTGCAAGCAGCGTGCTCGTAACGTTCGACGGCGATGGCCATACCGGCTATGGCCGGAATAGCTGTGTAACCCAAGCTGTCGACCAGGCATTCTTAACCGGTCAGCTACCCGACGACGACATCACCTGCGTCTAGCAGCCCAGCGGCATCCGAGACCGCCTACTTGCCCGAGAAGATACCCTTAACCGAAAACTTTTTTGTGAAGAGAGTCACGAGCTTGAACGAACAACTGTTCACTTAAAGTAGTTATAAATCGGGCATTTAAGATAATTGCTATGAAAATGACACAGCAGAGATGACTTAGAGCAATTACCCGGCAGATGGTTGGGAAGAGTACGGTAAGAACGGTGCTAGCGTCGGTGTTGTTGTTCGTACCAGTCGCCGCAACTGCGGGGCGCGAGCAGCCCGTTGAGTCACCAGATCGCCAGCAGGCCGGAAGCACGCCTGTGTGCGGCTTTCGGTGTACCGGGGACCCACATAACGTCGGGGCGAATCCAGCACATCTGGTAGGGCGATTCCTTACGCCCGAGTCCGTCAGCTAACCCGGGAAGCGGTTCGAGGAGGAGTTTGTTTTCCGTATGCGTCAATCCCGTCTCGTTGGTGCCAGCATCGCTGTCGCCGCAACTGCAGCGATCGCTGCACCAGTCGCAACCACATCCGTAGCCAACGCAACCGTGAGCCCCGCGGCCGCTGCCTCGACAATCGCACCGGCAGATGCGAAAGCGGATCGTCGAGCCGCAAAAGCCAGGGCCCGTCACCTCAAGGCGAAGTCCACCCGCAAGTCCCTTGTGACCTACGCGAAAAAGCGTTTGCAGCGCGGCCAATACGTAGCCGGAGCGTCCTCACCGTGGCGTTTCGATTGCTCCGGCTTCACCAAAATCATCTACAAAGAAGCCGCCGGGATCACCATCCCGCACTATTCCGGTGCCCAACTTCGGATGAAGAAGGGTAAGCGGGTTAGCAAGAACAACCTGAAGAAGGGCGATCTGCTGCTCTGGGGTTCCGGCGGTGGCCAGCACGCATCGATGTACATCGGTAAGGGCCGCATGATTGGTGCCAACAACCCGAGCCGTGACGTCGTCATCGAGTCGATTAACAACTCCTACTGGAAGCCTCGCTACGCGGGTTCCCGGCGGTTAATATTCGGCTAGTCATCACAATCCTGCAGAGGTCCCGGCTCACCCGTAGTGGTAGCCGGGACCTGTGCGTTTCGCTCACTTCAGGGTCGAGTTGAGTCGCCCCCGTCACTCGAACTGTCGCCCATCTGCCGCTGAGCGAACCGTGTAGAGCGCTGTCAGACTGTCCGCATGATGATCAGGACTGCCGCGCCACTGGGCTCCACGTCCACGCCGCGCACTCCGAGTTCCATTAAGGCCGCCCAGTACTTCAATATCGCTCTGGCATTGCTTGCTTGGTTTAGTCTGGTGCTGCGATTTATCTTGTCTTTCCAAGAAGGCGGGCTGCACGCGGTCTTCATCTCGCTGAGCTACTTCACCATCCTGTCGAACATCCTGCTTGGCTGCGTTGTGACGGCCCTGGCGTTCAACCCACGGCGTGATGGCCCAAAGTTCCGCTGGCTACGGCTAGGTGCCGTCGTGCAGATCGCCATCACTGGGATCATCTTCGTTCTCGTACTAGCGCCGCTCTACACCCCGGAAACGACCCCCACGGGCTGGCAGGCATTTTTAAATTACTCCCTTCACTACATTGTTCCGTCGATGTCCGTTGTCGGCTGGCTGGTCTTCGGGCCTCGACGACGAATCACGGTCGGTGTCGTCTTTAGCGTGCTGATCATCCCGGCGATTTGGTTCATCTACACGCTGATCCATGGAGTCATCGAGCCGAGAGCGTTCAGTGGCGCCTCGTACCCGTATCCGTTCATCAATGTCGACGAGCTTGGCTACCTGGTGGTCGGTGTGAACACTGTTGTGATCGCTGCTTTCGCTCTCGTGATCGGCTTCATCTTTATGGGCCTTGAGCGGCTGATGAGCAAAGCGCCGATAGAGGAAGTCCGTGTGGTAGACATCGACGAGCCACCTTCCGCAACGAGGTGATTCAAAGTCCTGGCCATATGTTGGCTCCACCAATGATTCGAGGTCACCGTGGTAGCTGAGATTGACATGAGCGAACGCGATACGAGGCGTCTTGCCGCGTACGAATCACGTACCCAAGGGGCGTTGATCGTCGTCGCGCTTGCCTTCCTGGGTCTCTATGCAATCTCCGTTCTGTTCCCTTCTATGCCGGAGGGAGTTCTGCTCGCCGTCAACATTCTTAATGTGCTGCTGTGGTCAGTTTTCGTCGTTGATCTTGTCGCCCGCGCAGTGCTTTCCGGGCGTCCCGGGTCTTACGTTCTACGCCACCCGGTCGACCTCGCCCTTGTCGTCTTGCCGATGTTGCGCCCGCTACGTGTCCTGCGCGTGTTCACTGCCGAGAACTTTCTGGTCTCCCGCGCGGGACGGTTCGCCGTGGGTCGAACTGTGA
>JBLHZE010000166.1:0-5305 GCA_047631015.1 Actinomycetes bacterium | reverse complement strand
GATTCTCGATGCGCCATGCGCCACGATCACCTCGCGCCCAAGCGTCACCCAGTTGTTCAACTTCTTACGCCGTCCGAGCCATGCGTTAGTTCGGGTCGAAGTAACCTCGACCCACTTGGTCGCTGCGTCCCGCTGTGAGCCCAGCAGCGGACTCACAGCGGACTTCGTACTCTCTCGGGCTTGCGTGTGCTCACGGGCCTACGATCCCACGAAGTACGTGCTGACCTACTCCCATACGTGCTTCTTTACGATCCTCCTTGGTGCAATCCAGTTGGATCCGGCGCGCAACGTTGCCTCTCCGGCGTCGGCCGGCGGCGCGATGGGTCGCTGTGTACGCCTAATAATTGGCGGACTCACTGACGCCAGTCAGTGCTACTCGATGAGTGCGTGAGTGGCTCCGGATGTCACATGGATCACCGCGTTGAATACGGCAATAGCGAACTCTTCCGGCTTCTGGAATCCGTAGAGGTAACCCGGGGGCAGGTACGCGAACACCGCTGCGGTCAAAATGTCATCCACCAGAACCAGTCCCAAGTTTCCCAAGTGCGACGGGCCCTGTGTGGCTATCAGAAGGTTGCCGTTGTTGAGGAAGACGCTGCCTGGGTCCTTCTCCAGCGGCGGGCTCACCGCGCACTGAACCCGTAGACCAGACCCGTACATATTCGCCAGGTCGCCCGTCGCTTCCGGGACGATGCCAACCGTCATCTCGCCGGATGAAAACGCGATGACGTCCTCATTCTCAATCACCACTTCCCAACCCTTCTGCGACATCAATTCAGTGAGGTAGGGATTTGCGGCCTCCCAGCGCTCAATACACGCTGCTCCGGACACGGCAAGCGAGTCATCATCTGCACGCAGACCCTCGTTGGCATAGAACGACAGCAGATCATCGAGCTCATCTCGCACACCGAGTTGGTCATCAGATGCCAGCAACGAGTCAGCGACCAGTTGTCGACCTTCGTCGTCTTCCGCCCGCGCGAACAGCATCCGGCTCGCGTCGTGCGCTGCCGCTGCCTGTGCCAGGACGGCCGTATGAAGCAGGGTCAGAATTCCGCGCGAGTTGGCGTTGAGCTGCAACGATGTCGCAACCATTAGCGCCCCCTCATCCCAGAAGAACGACCCAAACGGGAAGTGCGCATTAAACTGTTTCGCCAAAGCAGCACCCTGCTCCTCATCGACGGTCAGGATTAACGTGAAGGCCGTGATGCGAATCCACGTCAGCCCCGAGCCACTCTCACTGTCATCTCGGGCATACTCGCCGCGCGAATTAACAAGGATGGTCGTTGGCAGATACCCCGACTGCCAGCGCAACTGCTCGGGGCCTTCGGTGATCCATTCTGGATCCAGCTGGAGGCTCTCAACGAGGTGGTCGCGGACTTCCTTCCACCCCAGCGGAGCTGGCGCCGGCGATGATTCCGATGGTGGTGTCACCTAGTTCTCGATTCCTCGTGGGTGGGCCTCACACCGAGTTGAGCAGTCGGATGTGCCCGCAGATGTCGGATGACTAACGAGGTGAACCAGGGATACCGACGACCCTTCTGGTGGAATCCAACGTGACCGCCTCGCGTCGTAATCGCCCGCGACACGCTGCCGCCACGTTCGATAGCGGCCCAGTCGATCGCCTCGTACGGACCGGCCGGAACCATCGGATCGTCAAGTGAGTGGACAACCAGAAGCGGGCTAGCCACCGTGGAAAGGAACGGCCCAGACGATGACGCCCGGTAATACTCGGTCGCACTACGCCAGCCATTGCGCGGTGCTGTCAGAGCGTTATCGAAGTCCACGAGGCCCCGTGCCGATTGGATCCCGGCGCGCTCTTTGTCACTTAATCGTGCCAGGCCGTCGGCGGGCTCGCCCAAAGTGTCCCGTTTCAACGACCGCAAGATGTAGCTCTCGTATAGCCCGAACGCAGCCTGCGCCAGGTACTCCGATCCAACTTCCAGGTCGAGCGGCGCCGAGACGCTGACACCCGCAACGGGCGGCAGACCTTGTAACGGTTCGCCAAGCAACTTGATGACCGCGTTACCTCCCAGCGAGAAGCCAACGATGCCGAGTGCGGGCCGCCCCGCACCATCACCGGTCGCTTCCGGTTCGTCTGCGAGTCGGGCGAGTACCGACCGGAGGTCGTCAGTCCTACCCGCATGGTAGAAGTTGCGACTATGCGCTCTTGATAGTCCGGCGCCCCGCAGATCGACGCGCGCAACATTGAACCCTGTCCGCAATAGCGCGTGAGCGGCACTGAGGACATACGTTGATTCTGCTGACCCACTTAAACCATGCACCAGGACGACCAGCCGAGCGCCGGGTCCGTGCGCAGTGGAAAGCGGGCTGTGGCTTCGATTCACCAGGACAGATAACTTGTCGCCCGTTCCGTCGCCGAGATCCACCAATATCTGCCGCTGCGGTCCAAGCGCCGCGAGCGGCCAGTTGCCGGGGCGAAACTGGCTGCGGATCGTCTGCAGATGTCCAGTGCGCCAACCGACTGGCAACTCGAATGAGGTGTTGGCAATCGGTTCCATAACGGCGAATGTTACTTCTTGTCCCGCCGACTTCATGAAGGCCAGCGTCAAGTACGCGGCATGGGCCAATGCCCCGGTCCGCCGCCAGGCGCACAGCCGCAATCCCGTTCCCGCACTAAGATCCTCTTATGACACCTTCAGCCCCATCGAAACCGCTAGCCGCAGTCGCTCGCTGGTTACTGGCCGCGATACTGCTCTACGCCGGGGCGGGTCATTTCTACAACGCAAGTGAGTTCCTCGCCCAAGTCCCCACATGGCTTCCATTCCCGGCGGTCATCGTCGCCGTGTCCGGCATCGTCGAGATCACTTTGGCCGTAAGTCTGGTAGCGCTGCGAGGTCGGCGCACCCAAGTCGGATGGGTTGTGGCTGCGTTCTTCATCGTGATCTTCCCCGGCAACATTTCGCAGTTCCTCACCCAGACCGATGCCTTCGGGTTGGATTCGGACCTCAGCCGAACAGTCAGGCTCGTCTTCCAGCCGTTACTTGTGGTGTGGGCCCTGTGGTGCACCGGGGCTTGGCAGGCGTGGCGGTCACGCCGCAAGGAACCCCAACCACATTCGTGAATGGCCGCTTAATCAACTGATCTGGCGACAACGTAGAGGTCGGATCGCCCTATCAGCCGCCACTCTTGCGCCGGAACATTTTCTCCCCACCAGAGGGACCGCTGGCATGATCAGCCTTCGCCTGCCCATCCGTGTGGGACTCCCCTGCTTTCTCCTTCGAATGCTTTCGCTCTAGAGCAAGCCTCATCTGCTCTTTGGGATCAGTGGGGGCCTCGGGCGCAGCCTCTTCTCGCTCTTCTTTGTCCATGTATGCAGCCTAAGCCTCTGGACGTTGCGCATGTCGATCCACAGATGTCATGATCGATAATTCGGCCTTCTTCGACAGCTACCCAGGGTGTGTGAGCACAGGTATGGGTGGGTCGTGATTCGCGACCATTGCTGCCGACGGGTCTGCTGCAACCTGCGCAGGAGGTCAACGCCCTCTTCACCTAAATTCAGAAGGAGCGGCCGCGGGCGGATTGCCGAGGCCCAGAACCACGCTCACGCCAGGCAATCCGTTCCGCGCGAACCGGCCATCAGCCTGATAGCCTCTGCGCGATCAATGATCACCGGAAATCACCCAGAGGAGCAGGCAATGTCAATGCCCAATGAAGAGTTACCGGCACCGTCAGGAATGGGCTTCAAGATCGCCACCATAATCCTCGCTGTGACAACGCTCGGCTTCGCTATCTGGGGATTTGCCACCTACCAAAGTCTCAACACCGCAAACAAGGCCATAAGCTCCGAAAACGCTACGATCGCGGCAGAGGAAGCTGCCCTCACGGCTGCGAAGCAAGAAATCGCGAAGCTTCAAAGCAACTACGCGGTCGAAGAAGGCAACTTCAACGATAAGCAGGAGCAGTTGGTCAAGCAACGGGCTGTATATGACGCGGCGAAAAAGAAGGCATCAAAAAATAAATCCAAGCTTGATGCCCAACTTGCGGCATCGCAAGCTGAGTCTGCGTTGGCGCAGAAGTGTGCGGCAGTCCTCGCGAGCGGACTCATTAAGATCTCTGGCGATGCAAGCACACCCAAGGGGGCGACATCGCAGGAAGTTGTCGCCGAAATGAACAAGGCATCTGTGCCATGCAAGGGTGTCGTCACTATTACTCCCTCTGCGAGCTGAGGGACTCCGAAGAGTTCGACAGAAGGAGTCTCCGATCCTCGTTAGCGGAAATTTGCTCGAGGTAAGGGGATCGCGTGCCCACAAAATGGCGGGAGTTCCCACAAAGACCCCTTAATTGGGCCCCAGCACATGACTTACCCCTGAGCTCCATGCTCACTGGGCGCTGGCGAGCTAATTGAGGACCTCGAAGCCCCGGTCTTGATGACGAGCCACTGCATCGGTCGCGGCGCCACCCGATTGAGGCCCATGAGCACTCTGACCATGGGAGGTGCGAAGACTTCTCGCCGCCCCTTCTCTGTCGCCTTAGTAACGATCTCTCCCGCTTGCTCGACGGTGAGCGTGGGAATCAACTTGTCCAGCGAGGCGACCCGATCCGTCGTTCCCGGGTTGTTCTCGTAATACGGACTAGCTACGTGGCCCATCACCACTTGGGTGACCCCGATGCTGGTTTCGTGCACGTCTGCACGTAGTCCTTCAGTGAATCCACGGAGAGCCCAACGAGCCATCGCGTATCCGATCGAACCCGGCCAAGGACAGTAGGCTCCCGGGCCATTGACGTTTGTGATGTGGCCACTGCCGCGGCTAATCATGCTTGGAAGAAAAGCCTTGGTCATGTAAAAAGCCGCGAAAGCCGGGACTGCCATCATCGCCCGCATCTGCTCGTCGCTTGTCTCGTCGATAAACAGCCATTCGCCAATACCCGCGTTATTGACCACAACATCTACAGCGCCAAGCTCATCCAAACATCTGGCTGCAACCGCGTTAACCGCATCAGAGTCTGCGACATCCACTGCGTAAACAGAGGCTTTCCCACCTGAAGCTCTGATTTCATCAGCCTTGGCCTGAAGCGCTTGCTCGCCTCGGGCCATCAGAACGACATGAGCTCCGCGTGCGGCCATCGACGTCGACGTCGCCGCTCCGATACCGCTCGACGCTCCAGTAACTACAACAATTTTTCCGTTAAGATCCATGGCTGTCAGACTAGTCGTCCCGGTTGATCGTTGCCCGGGATCAACCGCTACTCTCCTCCGACTGAGAGGGGAGCTGTGTGCAGGTTGGCGCGCTTCCGGTTCACTGCTTGAGTGACCTCGGTGTCCCTATCCTCCTGTAGCGGGGAT
>JBLHZE010000165.1:0-5317 GCA_047631015.1 Actinomycetes bacterium | reverse complement strand
TCGACCGTGTTGTTGACTACATGGCTACCAAAGCTGGAGTCGCGTCAGAGGTGATGGGGGATCGTCTTGTCGACACCATCGGCGAGTTAATGCGGACTCGACCGTTTCCCGTCCTGCCAGGGATTCGAGACCTACACGCCCAGATCACGGCCGCGGGGATTCCCACCGCACTCGTCACGAACTCGTTCTTGCACCTGGCTGGACTCGTATTGGAATCAACTGGTTTCCTATTCGATGTCATCGTGGCTGGCGACCAGCTTACGGAAAACAAGCCGCATCCTCTGCCGTACCAGACGGCTTGCGCACAGCTCAACGTTGAACCGGCGTCAACTGTTGTCCTAGAGGATTCGCGGACCGGTATCGCCTCAGCGAGTGCCGCCGGGTGCTTCGTCGTGATTGTTCCGGGGAAACTGGCGATCGAGGCCGAGGCACGGCAGATCGTTGTAGAAAGCGCAGCCGAGGTTGACCTGGACGACCTGAAGGGCTTCATTTCGGGATCCACGAGCTGACCCACACGGACTCGGTTGGCTAGCCAGGGGTAGTCGCGGCGGCCGATTCCTTGAGGAGTGCGGCAGCCGCATCCAGGTTCTTCATCTTCTCTAGCACGGAGCCAGCAGTGGGCTCTCGAAGCTCATCCACAATCCGGCCATCTGCCAGGAAGATAACGCGATCTGCGTATGACGCCGCGTTGGCGTCGTGAGTCACCATCACGATGGTTTGTTTAAATTCATCGACGCTGCGGCGCAGAAAGCCAAGAACCTCCGCACCGCTGGTCGAATCAAGGTTTCCGGTGGGCTCATCTGCAAAGACAATCGCTGGCCGTGATGCCAGTGCTCGTGCGCAGGCAACGCGTTGCTGCTGACCGCCAGAAAGCTCAGTTGGCTTATGTCCGAGCCGATCCCGCAACCCAACTGTGTCGACGACTGTGTCGAACCATTGCTGGTCAATCTTGTTCCCTGCGATATCCACCGGGAGGGTGATGTTCTCTTTGGCGGTGAGTGTCGGCACCAGATTAAAGCTCTGGAACACAAAGCCAACTTGGCTTCGGCGTAGCTTGGTCAATGCCTTGTCAGAAAGCGAGGTGAGTTCGGTGTCTCCAATGAACACCTCTCCGCCGCTTGCTTGGTCTAAACCGGCGAGGCAGTGCATCAGTGTGCTCTTACCGGATCCAGACGGACCCATGATTGCCGTGAACTCTGCCGCGGCTAAGTCCACGTCTACCTCATCAAGTGCCACGACTCGCGTGTCATCTTGGCCGTAGATCTTCGACAGAGTTCGCGACCGCGCTGCTGGTTCCACAGTATTAGGCTACTGGTTTGGTCGTCAGCGTCAGATCACTAGGCAGGTTCGGGATCGTCCCGCCCTTCGTCGGGCACTTGTCGTGGTGGTCGCACCAGTTACACATTCGCGATGGACGTGGCTGCCAGTCTCCCGATTCCGCGACCGAGGTAATTGCATCCCAGAGGGCTCTCAGCTTGCGTTCGAAGGCCAGCAGCTCTTCCTCAGACGGATCGTAATGCAGGACCTGAGCATCACCGAGGTACATCAACTGAAGACGCTTGGGAACGGATCCATTAAGGCGCCACAACATGAGCGCGTAGAAGCGCATTTGAAACATCGCTCGCTGCTCGAAGCCTTCACCCGGTGACCGTCCCGTTTTATAATCAACGACGCGCATCAGATCGCCCGGCGCTATATCCACCCGATCAACGATTCCGCGCAACGGTGGGCCGTCTGCAAGCTGGACCTCGATGCGCAGTTCGCGTGCGTGCGGTTCCAGGACTTGCGGGTCCTCCAGTGTGAAATACGTCTTGAGCAGTGGCTCTGCTCCTCGAATCCAAGACACGAGTTCCTGCGGTGAGATATGCGGAGGGTCGGACAGGTCGCTAGGTCCCACCTGTTTCTCAGCGACCGCGAACGCCAGCGTTGGCTGATCGCTCACCATCCTGTCCCAGGCCGGAGCAAGCAACTCGGTCGCAGCTTCGAGAGTTCGCGCAGGTGCGGGCAAGTCGAACAAGTCCTCCAGTACGGAGTGCACGAGTGAGCCTCGCGCGGCCGCCGAGCTCGGGGTCTCGGGGAATCGATCGATTGCTCGATAGCGAAATAACAGCGGGCAACTAAGAAAGTCAGCCGCTCGTGACGGCGACAGCGCAATTCCGCTGGGCAGACCGGGGGGCGACTCCACGACTGACATATCTGCGCCTTCCGGGGACAGGATCTGAGTTTTTGACACAGCATTAAGGCTACGAGGTGGCGCTGACAATCCAGTCCCAACGCGCGCAGACTAGGGTCGCTACCCATGACTGCTACCGGTGCCTCTCTTCGTTCTGGCCCCCTGCAACCGGGGGACCTTGTTCAGCTGACCGACCCAAAGGGTCGGATGCACACCATCACCCTTGAACCAGGTAAGGCGTTCCACACCGCCAAGGGAGCAATCGCCCACGATGACCTCCTGGACGGGCCCGAGGGTGTGGTTGTGACCTCTAGCAACGGGACCAAGTACCTCGCGCAGAGACCACTCTTACGTGACCTCGTGCTGTCTATGCCTCGCGGCGCGACTGTGATTTACCCGAAGGACGCCGCACTCATCGTGGGGCTCGCCGATATTTATCCCGGCGCATCTGTCATTGAGGCGGGGGCTGGTTCCGGTGCAATGACCTGTTCACTGCTGCGAGCAGTCGGCGACACCGGCCACGTGCACTCCTTCGAACGCCGCGCCGACTTCGCTGAGATCGCGGCGGCCAACGTCGAGCGAACTTTCGGCGAACCCCACCCAGCGTGGGAGATCACTGTCGGGGACCTGGTGACCGAACTATCGGACACCAATGTTGACCGGGCCATTCTGGACATGCTTGCGCCGTGGGAATGTGTCGACGCAGTTCACGCGGCTCTGCGTCCCGGGGGAGTGTTGTGTGTCTATGTCGCGACCACAACGCAGCTATCGCGGACTGTGGAGGCGCTGCGCTCTAACGGGGGCTGGACGGAGCCCGAATCCACCGAGACATTGCTACGCAGCTGGCACGTCGAGGGCCTGGCCGTTCGCCCGAACCACCGAATGATCGGACACACCGGATTCCTCGTGAGCGCCCGTCGGCTCGCCGATGGCGTTGAGTTGCCGCCGAAACGCTCACGGCCCTCCAAGGGAGCCTACGGCGAAGACTGGCAAGCTCACGTCGCAAAGCAGGCTGCTAAGAACAACCCAGCCGAACAGCCGGTCGAAACCAATACACAATCAGAAACAAAGGCAGAGTAAGGTCAGATTACTTAAGCAGAGACTCATTGACTGCTCACCGCAGTCGACGTGCGCAGCGGAGGTCACCTATGGCGATTGACGACGGTTACGGCACCCAACGTCCAGCGGGCAGCGCCCGCGTCACAGAGGGTGACCTTGATGAGCTGAGACGGCAGATCATCAACGCGCAACAGCGCTCAGAGCGACTGGCCGACACTCTCCGGGTAGCGCGTGAACAGATCATTAACCTTAAAGCCGAAGTTGATCGCCTCGCGGAGCCGCCGAGTGGCTACGCCGTCTTCCTGGGCGCACATGACGACGAGACCGCCGACATCTTCAGTGGCGGCCGCAAAATACGCGTCACCGTGAGCCCTGCGGTGGGTGTGCAGTCTTTGGAGGCCGGTCAAGAAGTCATGCTTAACGAGGCGATGAATATCGTCAAAGCGTGCGGCTTTGAGCGCCAGGGCGAGATTGTGACCCTCAAGGAGATCTTGGAGGACCGGGAACGGGCACTCGTGGTCGGGCGGACCGACGAGGAGCGCGTCGTGCTCCTTGCCGCCTCTTTGCTCAATGAGCCAATCCGCGCAGGTGACTCACTGCTCATGGAGTCTCGCTCCGGCTATGTCTACGAACGAATCCCTAAAGCCGAGGCTGAGGAACTCGTCCTTGAAGAAGTGCCCGATATTGACTACGAGGACATCGGCGGTCTTGGTCCCCAGATAGAGGCAATCAGGGATGCTGTCGAGCTGCCCTACCTTCACGCTGACCTCTTCGCGGAACACCAGTTGCGGGCGCCAAAAGGCATCCTGCTCTATGGTCCTCCTGGCTGCGGTAAGACTCTCATCGCAAAAGCGGTTGCCAACTCGCTGGCCAAAAAAGTGGCGGCGAAGGAAGGAACGGATCAGCACCGCTCATATTTTCTCAATATCAAGGGCCCCGAACTACTTAATAAATATGTCGGGGAGACCGAGCGACATATACGTCTTGTTTTTCAGCGCGCGCGGGAGAAGGCTAGCGAGGGGATGCCCGTCATCGTCTTCTTCGACGAGATGGACTCGCTCTTCCGGACCCGGGGTACCGGTGTCTCCAGCGATGTCGAGAACACCATTGTGCCGCAGCTACTCAGCGAGATCGACGGAGTTGAGGGTCTCGAGCATGTGATTATCATCGGTGCGTCAAACCGTGAGGATATGATTGATCCAGCCATTTTGCGCCCTGGTCGCTTGGATGTAAAAATTAAGATCGAGCGACCTGACGCTCAAGCCGCTGCCGACATTATGGCCATCTATCTAACCTCTGACTTGCCGCTTCATCCGGAGGATCTCCGAGCAAACGGCAATGATCCAGATCTGACAGTCCGAGAAATGATCCAGTGCGGTGTTGAGCGGATGTACACCGAGGACGACGACAATCGCTTCCTTGAGGTGACGTACGCAGACGGCGACAAGGAGGTTCTCTACTTCAAGGACTTCAACTCCGGTGCAATGATCGAGAATGTGGTTTCTCGTGCGAAGAAGTCTGCGATCAAGGACTTTCTGGACACGGGACAGAAGGGGATTCGGGTCAACCACCTGCTGTCTGCGTGTGTCGATGAATTCCGCGAGAACGAGGATTTACCGAATACGACCAATCCCGACGACTGGGCGCGGATCTCCGGCAAAAAGGGCGAGCGAATCATCTTCATTCGTACGCTCATCCAAGGAAAGAAGGGGACAGAGGCGGGTCGTTCGATCGACACGGTCGCCAACACTGGCCAGTACCTGTGATCCGCCTTGCCCATAAAAGAATCTGCCCGGGATGTTGATCCGAGGTAAGACATCCCGCCAGTCCTCGAGTGAGTGATTAAACAGCAACGTCGCCGCAGACTCTCGAGGGAGTTTCATATTCTCCGCGATAACCCATTCCTGGACCTCTGGAGCGAGTCGATCGCTCATCATGTTGGAGATCATTTGCCGCGTCGCAGCTGCACCATGGGGCCCGCTGAGAGAATCACAGGTGTCTACCAAGGTCTGTTGTGGAACATTGCTGCTGACTGTGACCAACCCGGCAGCATCAGGACCGTCGGACCACTGCCCTGGGTGTAGT
>JBLHZE010000164.1:0-5326 GCA_047631015.1 Actinomycetes bacterium | reverse complement strand
TCACTTCCTAACCTCACCGAAGAACACCTCACTCTGTCGACGTATGCGCAGGGTCGGCCACTCCTCGTGACTTTCGCCGCCAACCACTGCCCGTACGTCAAACACCTTGAAGTCGCTCTTGGGGAGCTAGCCGCCGATTTTGGGGAAGAGGCCCTGGCCATCCTTGCGATCAGCTCAAACGATGTCGCTTCCTACCCCGGAGACGACGCCGCGGGACTCCAGTCCCAGGCGAGGCGGGCGAACTGGCACTTCCCGTATCTCATCGATACGGACCAAACTGCCGCGCACACGTTCGGTGCGGTCTGCACTCCGGACTTCTTCCTCTTCGGCGGTGATGGCGTATTGGTCTACCGTGGGGCCTTTGACCGGTCATCCCCAGGCAATGAGGAACCAAACGATGGATGTTTGATGCGCGCCGCCATCAGTGCGTTACTCGCTGGTGAATCCGTCGCAGCACCGGAAAAGGCAGCTATGGGCTGCAGCATCAAATGGAAAACCTCCGAGAGCTCCGAGTCCGAGCCTGCGCATGATGGGCCTAGCTGACCAGTTACGGTGTCCATGTGCCATCCCACGAATGCGACATGCTCATCATCGGCGCTGGCCCAACGGGCCTGTATGCGGCCTACTATGCCGGTTTTCGGGGGTTCTCGGTCAGCATCATGGATGCCCTTCCCGAACCCGGCGGCCAAATCACCGCAATGTATCCAGAAAAAGAGATTTTCGATGTCGGTGGCTTTCCCGCCGTCAAGGGTCGCGATCTCGTTGACGGCCTCCTCCAACAAGCCAATGAGTTCACCCCCACGTACTACCTCGGCCAGCAAGCTGTTGAGCTTCATGTCGATGAAGATGGTGTCACTGTCACCTCCGATACGGGGACCGAAGTCCGAGCGAAAACTCTGCTGATTACCTCCGGGATTGGGTCATTCAAACCGCGCCCGATCCCGATCGGCGAGGAATGGGTCTCCAGGGGTGTCGTTTACTTCGTCCCGCGGTTGGCCGAACACGCCGACAAAGACATCGTGATCATCGGTGGCGGCGACTCAGCTTTCGACTGGGCATGGTCACTGCACCCGATCGCCAAATCAGTCACTCTGGTCCACCGACGCGACCAGTTTCGGGCTCACGCTGCAATGGTCAACAAAGTGCGCGATGCAGGAGTTCGACTCATCACCTCTGCCGAAATCGCTGGCGCTCGCGGAGACAGCACTCTGACCGAGATCGAGGTGACATACAAGGCAGATGGATCAACTGAGACCCTCCCAGCGCAAAGTGTGGTTGCCGCACTAGGCTTCATCGCCAACATCGGTCCACTGGCTCAGTGGGGACTTGACTTGGACAAGCGTCGGATCCTGGTCGACACCGCCATGGCCACAAATATCCAGCGGATTTATGCAGCTGGCGACATCACGGCCTACCAGGGGAAAGTCCCGCTGATCTCCGTCGGATTTGGTGAGGCTGCCACCGCCGTCAACAACGCGGCCCCACTGATCGACCCCAGCCAGGGAGTCTTTCCCGGCCATTCGTCCGGTCAATCTTCCGGCTGAGTCACTCATCAACTCCCTCTCTGGCTAGGATCTACTCGTGCAAAAGAGCGAAGAGGTGCTATCTATGTCGCAACAGCACGGGTTTCCCACGGAATCCTTTGCAGATGTCCTCGACGCGAACACCACATTCGTTCGTGGATTTAAAGACCAAGACCTCACAGGTCGCGCGGACAAAGAGCTAGCTGTCGTCACCTGTATGGACTCGCGGATCAACCCACTGGCGGTCCTTGGCCTACATGCAGGTGACGTCAAGATTCTCCGTAACGCGGGGGCGAGAGTAACCGACGACGTCTTGCGAACGCTTGTATTAGCTAGCTACCTGCTCAACGTCAAACGAGTACTCGTGATGCCGCACACTGACTGCAAAATGGCCAGCGCTACCGAAGAAGAAATCCATCAGCAGATCGCAGACGAATACGGAGTCGATACCCGCAGCATTGACGTTCACGTCGTTTCGGATCAGCTAGAGGCGCTTCGTCGAGACATCACGAGAATTCGCAGCTATCCACTGCTGCCCCCGACGCTGGCGGTCGGAGGCGCTATCTATAACGTCGCGACCGGCCGACTCGAGCCAGTCGACATCTAGCTAGACATCAATGCGGTCGGGATCAATTTCCTTCGCTCCAGAGATGATGAACTGTTTACGCGGAGCAACGTCGCTGCCCATCAACAGATCAAAGACTTCCACAGCTGCCGTCACGTCAGATGCGGTTACCCGGCGCAAGAGTCGACCGGACTTGTCCATAGTCGTCTCGCGTAACTGTCGCGCATCCATCTCGCCGAGTCCTTTGAATCGCTGGACGGGATCCTTCACTGTGCGCCCACCATCCCTGAGCTCAGTAATCTTTCGGTGCATCTCATCGTCGGAGTAGGTATAGAACACCTCTGCAGACTTGCCGCCTCTGCCAGGAACTTCGATGCGGTGCAGCGGAGGAACAGCAGCAAAGACCCGGCCTGCCTCCAGTAGGGGCAGCATGTAGCGATGAACGAGTGTCAGTAATAGGCAGCGGATATGGGCACCATCAACGTCGGCATCAGCCATCAAGATGATCTTTCCGTAGCGAACGGAATCTAGGTCAAATGTCCGCCCCGATCCCGCTCCGATCACCTGAATGATGGCGGCGCATTCCGCGTTCTTGAGCATATCCGCGACTCCCGCTTTCTGGACATTCAAGATTTTTCCGCGGATTGGGAGCAGTGCTTGGGTCTTGGAATCTCGCGCGAGTTTGGCCGTTCCGAGCGCTGAATCGCCTTCGACGATGAAGAGCTCGCTATCGGCGGTCTCGGTGCTGCGACAGTCGACGAGTTTGGACGGCAGCGCCGATGACTCCAAGGCGGTCTTGCGACGAGCCACGTCACGTTGCGCGCGAGCGGCCAGACGTACACGCATTGCGTTGGCTACTTTCTCAAGCGCGGCTCGGGCATTCGCCTTTGCACCGCGCGGCGGCGTCCCAAACCAAGCACCGAGGGTCTTGGTGACAACCCCCGCAACGATCCGTGAGGCAGCTGGAGTCCCCAAGACCTCTTTCGTCTGACCCTCGAACTGAGGTTCAGGTACGCGCACGGTCACGACGACGGTCATCCCTTCCAACACATCGTCTTTGGTGACGTTGTCCTCGCTAGCCTTGAGGACTTTCGCGGCTCGCAGCTGCTCGTTCAGCACTTTGGTTATGGAGCGTTCAAACCCAGACAAGTGGGTACCTCCGCTGGGCGTCGCAATGACGTTGACGAAGGATCGAACGGTGGCGTCGTAGCCCTCACTCCATCGCAGTGCGATATCGACACCGAGCTCTCGCTCAACCTCTTGGCTGTGCATATGGCCTTTTGCATCAAGTACCGGAACGGTCTCGTGAAAATTGCCGGATCCGGTCAACCGGATAACGCCCGTGACGGGCTGACCCGCTGAGAGTGACTCGACAAATTCGGCGATTCCACCGGAGAACCTAAAGGACTCCTCGCGCTCCTGCTCACCGCGCAGATCTCGCACGGTAATCGTAACCGCTGGGACCAAGAAGGCAGTCTGTTTGGCACGGGCGACCAGCTTGTCGTAAGAGATCTCCGTATCAGCCGTAAAGACCTGCGGATCGGCCCACCAACGGACTCGGGTGCCGCTGCGCTTGCGCGGAACGCTTCCAACAACATGTAGCCCAGCCTTCTTACTGAAAGCCGCGTCGGGCCCCTCCCCGTCGAAGACGCCAGTGACTCCGCGGCGAAACGACG
Organism: Actinomycetes bacterium; assembly: GCA_047631015.1. Taxonomy (GTDB): domain Bacteria; phylum Actinomycetota; class Actinomycetes; order S36-B12; family UBA10799; genus UBA10799. The sequence goes on along the minus strand of JBLHZE010000164.1, from coordinate 1,562 downwards.
CCGCATGAGTCTTACCTGCCCGATCCACCTGCGCATCGAGACGGACCGACAGCGCATTAACCACACTGGCTCCGACACCGTGCAACCCACCTGAGGCCGTATAGGAACCGCCACCGAACTTTCCGCCAGCGTGCAGCTTGGTCATGACGAGTTCAAGGCCGGACATCCGACTCTTCTTCTCGTTGTCGACGGGAATTCCCCGACCGTTGTCTTGCACCTCAATAGACCCGTCGTCATGCAAGATCACCGCGATCGTTGTGCAGAACCCAGCCAGAGCCTCATCAACAGAGTTGTCGATGATCTCCCACACGCAGTGCATGAGCCCGCGTGAATCGGTCGAGCCGATATACATCCCTGGCCGCTTACGGACGGCGTCCAGGCCCTCCAGAACCGACAGATTGCGTGCGGTATACGTCTCTTTGCTAGGTGCCACGAAGGACACGTTACCCAGCCGCTATGACAGAACTGCGTGGACGCACCGGCGGTAAGAGCCCGCTTCGTATTGCCAACGTGTGTAAGGATGAGATGTAGATCACCAATCTATCGCTACGCTGACGGCGAACTAGATATGTATGGCAAACGGGAACGAAATAGAGATGCAAGACTGTTGTTACTGATGCAGAGTGGTACCTATCATTTTTGTATTGCATTGTCGCTAACGCGAGAGCAGGAGGTGGACTAATGACGCCAACGCTGGCGCCCCCAGTTTCATTGACGGCCGCTGATCGGTGTGACCGTTGTGGAGCGACCGCATATGTTCGTGTTGTCCTGCAAGGCGGAGGAGAGCTCCTCTTCTGTAGCCACCACGCGCGCAAGCACCTCGATGCCGTGCGCCCAATCGCCGCTCGAATAGACGATGAGAGCGATCGGCTCGACGCCGTCAATGCTCCACCGTCTGACGACTCTGAGTAGCTCTAGCCGAGGATCTGAGGTTCTAAGCTCTCCCTAGGCAGAGCAGCAACGTATTCTTAACGACCCTGGAACTTTGGGGGCCGCCGCTGTCCGAACGCGGCAAGACCCTCGTGATAGTCATCGCTGGTCCATGCTGCATCTCGCAACTCTTGTAGCTGTGCTGCCTGGTCGTCGCTATGCGCCGGTTCAGAGAGTGCTCCGGCTTCAGCCTTCGCAGACCGCAATGTGAGCGGCGCGCGCTGGGCGATTTTCTCTGCCAGCTCCCATGAGATCGTTGTGAGTTCTTCATGATCTTCCGCGAGGCGGTTGACGGCTCCAAGCTCGTATGCTCGAGTAGCACTGAGGGGTTCAGCGGTGAAGAACATCTCTTTGACGATGTGACTAGGCAGAGCGGCCATAAATCTCGATATACCCCCGCTAGAGTACGCAACGCCGAGCTTGGCCGGGGTAATAGCGAAAGTGCTATCGCGGTGGGCAATCACGAGATCCGCACTCATCGTCAGCTCACTGGCGCCACCCCATACCCCTCCCTCAACGACAGCGATAAGCGGCAATGGGAAAGCGGCGACTGCGTCCGCCATCCTGGCCAAGGTATTAGTCCATACCAGTGGGTCCTGCTGACCTGTCGGCAATTCAGAGATGTCGTGACC
>JBLHZE010000163.1:0-5352 GCA_047631015.1 Actinomycetes bacterium | reverse complement strand
TCCCCACGTTGCTCTATATTTTCCTGGCCAGGATGCTCCCAGAATCCCCCCGGTACCTTGTGGCCGAGGGAAGGTCCGATGAGGCGCGCGTCGTCATGTCCACGATCTATGTGGATATCTCCGACGAGAAAGTGTCCGCGATCCAAGCCGCGCTGGATTCAGAACACAAGCACAGTATGAAAGACATTCGCGGAAATCGTTTGGGCCTTAAGCCGTTGTTATGGGCTGGCATCATCATCGCCGTACTGCAGCAGGTCGTCGGTATCAACGCGGTTTTCTACTATTCCAACCTCATTTGGGGCGCCGTCGGCTTCGGGGAGACGCGGGCGTTCGGAACTTCCACGATCATCAGCGCAGTGAACGTGATCTTCACTCTTGTCGCTATTTCCCTGATCGACCGCGTGGGTAGAAAGCCACTTCTGCTGGTCGGCTCGATCGGCATGTTCCTCTCTCTGGGGCTTTTGACATTACTCTTCCAAACCGCACCAAAATGTACCCAAGTCATCATCGATGGGGGTGGGCAAAGCGGCTGCACAGTTGCGGCGGACATGAATAATCCTCTACTTGGAGCCAGCGAGGGTTGGGTCGCAGTTGCAGGAATGAACGTCTTCGTAGCCTTCTTCGCAGCAACGTGGGGGCCCATTACGTGGGTGCTGCTGGCCGAGATGTTCCCAAGTAATATGCGAGCAGCCGCCATGAGCATCGCAGTGATGGCTAACTGGCTAGCGAACTTCGTCGTCTCGATGAGTTTCCCAGGACTTGTGCAGATATCCCTGGGCTTGGCGTACGGCCTGTTCACCATCGGAGCCTTTGTCTCGTTCTTCTACGTGTGGAAATATGTGAAGGAAACCAAAGGTGTCGAGCTTGAGGCGATAGCAAAAGTTGAAGGGGTTTCGAACGACTGACGTGCCACGCTGGACCACCGGTTCACGACGGCTTACTCGGCGCTTGGGACCAATAGAACCAACGTACGACGCGGTTTTTCGCACTGCCTCGGCTATCGTCGTTCACATGAGTGAGCTTGGCATTAATCCATCCGCCGATTCGAACCTCCTCGATGGCGACTCAGGCCTTCAGATCACGGGCGCGCAGACTGGTTCGGAGGTCCGGATCAGCCTGTCAATGACCGATTCGGAAGGCACCAAATGGCGATCCGAAAACGCCTACGTAGCTGATGGCGATGGTGTGGTGGACACCCGCCGCATGGCACCCACACGCGGCTCATACAACGACGTGGACCCGAATGGTCCTTACTGGTCCATGACCCCGGATGGCCGCACGACGCCTGTCGCTTTTACGCCAACCGTCGAAGATCTCGGGTACCAGATTCATGCCGCGACGGATATGGCACATACCGACATTACCGTGACCCGCGGTTACCTCGCCGATACAACCAGCCGCGAGGTCAACGGCCAAGGCTTCCACGCAACGATCTACACCCCACGCGAATCAAACGGCGCTGCGGTGCTCGTGGTCCCCGGTACGACAGGTCGGGCGGTATCCGCACCCACGGCTGCGCTGCTAGCCAGCCACGGTTACCACACGATGGTTGTTGCGTACGCGATCGAAGAGGGGCTTCCCCCCGGAGTCGAAGAGATTCCCGTTGAAGTCCTGGTCACAGCTCTTGACCTACTCCTGGGCGATTCCCATACCGAAGCAAAGAATGCCGCGATAATTGGTTACTCGGTAGGCACCGAAGGAGTCCTGGCCGCGCTGGCATATACCGACCTCAGAATCGGATCGGCGGTTCTTGTCAGCCCCAGCAGTTGCATCTGGCAGGCAACCGGAACGGGGGGCCGTCCGCCCGAGAGCGGCTCCTGGACTCTGGCAGGCAAACCCCTGACCTGGCTTAAGATGAAATCTGAGCGTCTTCTCTCGCAGTTAGCGATAAACGCAACTATCGGACGAGTGCTTCCGCGGAAGTCTCCGCGGTCCGCTTTGGACTTGATTAAATCCTACGGTCCGGCGATCGCCGACGAGGCAGCCTACGAGGCCGCCGCAATCGCGGTTGAGGACATCTCGTGCCCGCTACTCATGCTGGCGTCGAAAGACGATCACATGTGGCCATCTGTGGAGATGGTCAATCGGATGACGCAGCGCCGAGAAAAAGCAGGACGCGCTACCGCTGATGTTTATAAGACGTTCGAGGGCGCTGGGCACTTCCTTCGTCCTCCAGTGATGCCGACAACGATCCCGTGGACAAGCGATTGGATCATCGGCGGCCGACCAGAAGAGACGGCGCACGCGTACGCGCAAGCATGGGCCGACATCGAGGACTTTTTGCTCCACACAATCCGACCGACGTAGTCCACTGACATCGGGTCAAGTGGTGCCCTGTTGCAACGCCCTGTCCTCGACATCACGCCCAGGGTAATCTGACCCCCCATTTCAGGTGGCTCACGTTGGCATCCATTCCGGCGCTGGGCCTGACCTGTTGCACCCTGATCGGCTTCGCCTACTCGTCAGTTGCGAAGACTGGACGCGGTGCCCCAGGGATTGTCATCCGAGAGTTACTTTTACCGCATCCCGGAGTTCAGCGCATCCAGTAAGGCGTTGTCACTGGAGTCTGAAGAGAGCTCCCAGAACATGCCGCCTCCAAGGCCCTTATCGCGAATGTACTCTGCCTTGTAGCGGATGGATTCAGGGTCGTCGTAGGACACAAACGTGTTCGTTTGCGCGTTGTAAAGGTACGGAACCTTCGCTGCGTCGTCCCACAGGCGGGTATGGGTCGGCAGGTAGTTATCGACGATGTCGGCGTAGTCAACCAAACCTGGCTCCCACGTTCCGACACCCGCACCGAGATGTGGCTGAAACAGACCGTTGTTGTTGGTGGTCGCCGCGAGCATACTGCGGCCATAGAACGGAACACCGACAACAAGTTTACTGGGATCGACACCCGCGCTCAGGTAGCCGGAGATCGCGGCATCAACGTTGAGTGATGCGGGACCCGGATCGTTTGGCGACGCGTAGAGCGGCGCGTTGTGGCCGGCTGCGGGTTCCCACGGACCGTGCAGGTCGTAGGCCATTACGTTAATCCAGTCGAGGATTCCACTGATCTTCGCCGATTCCAGATTCGCCCTCGTTGCTGGACCTGCGGGAGCAGCGATGGTTAACAGGTAACTCCTGCCCCCATCGGCCTGCTCCTGACGATCGAGCTCGGAGCGGAGTGCCTCGAGCAGCAGGGTGTAGTTCACTTTGTCGGCAGCGGTCCCGGGCTGTAGACCGCCGGACACTGGGTACTCCCAATCGATATCAATACCGTCAAAGCCCCAGTCCTTCATGAACTTCACGCAGGATGTCGCGAATTCCGATCGTGACTGCTGGGTCGCCGCAGCCGCGGAGAAGTTGGCAGACCACGTCCAGCCACCGACCGAGATGAGTGTCTCGAGCCCAGGGTTGGCGGATTTCAGCTTGTTTAGCTGGTTGAAGTTGCCACGTTTCGCACCGGCATCCCAGGAGTCGCCAGGGAAGAACTTGTCGGTGTCGGCATACGGATCACCGAGAACGCATTGCCCATCAGAGACGTTAGCGAAGGCGTAGTTGATGTGCGACACCTGATCGCCGGGGATTTGGCTCACTTGGAAGTCACGGCCATACGTTGACCAGCCGGTGTAGTAAGCGACGGACTTCATATCTGCCGGTGGTGCGGGACGGCCCGGGCTCGACGGTTGCTCGGTCGGCGTCGGGGCCGGGGTTGCGGTCGGCGTCGGCGTCGGCGTCGCAGTTGGCGTCGGCGTCGCAGTTGGCGTCGGCGTCGCAGTTGGCGTCGGCGTCGGCGTTGGCGTCGGCGTCGCAGTTGGCGTCGGCGTCGGCGTTGGCGTCGGCGTTGGCGTCGGGGTTGGCGCTGTGATCCCTGGGAGGGTACAGGTGACGGGTCCAGCGGTCGTATCTGCTGTGCAGCTGGACGGTTGGCCGAGATCAGCGCTGAAGACCGCCGTCAGACCAAATGTTGTGGATGCCCCAGTTGCCAGGTTGCCGTTCCACGCCTCGTTCGCCACGGAGATCGTGCCCGGAGCGGAATGGTTAACCCCGGACCACACCGAGGTAGGGGTGATGGACCATGGCATATCGACTCGCCACGAAGATGCTGCCGGGCCAGTGTTCTTAACTGTGACATTGATCGTGGCGCCGCCTGACCAACCTGAGGCTGTGTACGTCACCTCAAGGCCATTTCCCATTGGTGCGGGAGTCGGTGCCGGAGCCTCTGGAGACGGCTCACTCTGCGTTGGTGTCGGTGTTGGTGCGACGGTCTCGCTCGGTGCCGGAGCCTCTGGAGACGGCTCACTCTGCGTTGGTGTCGGTGTTGGTGCGACGGTCTCACTCGGTGCCGGAGCCTCTGGTGTTGGCTCAATCGGCGTCACCGTCGGTACCGGCTGAACCGGAACACCCGAAAGATCGCTGAGATGGCTCCCAAGCGGATCACCTAAAACAACCATGCTCTGGAAGTACTCCAACACACGCTCATGCGTGACATCCAACGCCGGCCACTGCGGCCAGTCCCACGTGTCATTCATGAACGGCTGCATCTGATCGTGACTAAGAACTGTCAAATGGTTCACATCGTGAGCGATCGCAACATTTTCGATCGAAAGCCACCCATGCGCACGGTCATGCATCCAACCGGCGTAATGCGGCTCCATCTTCAACGTGTTAACAAACACCTCATCAAAATTGTTGCTCGTCAAGAACTCGGCAAAACCTTCATGACCGAACTGCTCAACCATGCCCATGACCGCGTCAGCAGATCCCAAACGCGCGGTTCGCTGGATATCAGCCAGAATTTGGGGATCAAACTTGTCGTCAGCGATCCAACCAACTTTGGCACCCTGCATCGAATACCAGAGCCCAACACCCTCCTGGTCAGAACCCCAAGCCTGAGTATTGTTCGTCAAATTATTGGCGAACGCCCAGGCACCGACCTCATCAATAGACATCGGCGGAAGCCCAGCAAACTGGCGAAGATTGTTATACGCCACATGTGCCTCAGTCGTGATAGCCGTACGACCATTGGCAAGACCATCCTCGCCGGTGTGGTCACTACCATGAGACATCCCAAAGGTCGCCAAATCCACATACCCACCGTCACCATCAGGCATCGGCATCGGCATCCCATCGTGATCACCAGCAGACTCACTCGGTGCCGGAACAACAGACTCACTCGGTGCCGGAACAACAGACTCACTCGGCTCCGGAACAACAGACTCACTCGGCTCCGGAACAACAGACTCACTCGGTGCCGGAGCCTCTGGTGTTGGCTCAATCGGCGTCACCGTCGGTACCGGCTGAACCGGAACACCCGAAAGATCGCTGAGATGGCTCCCAAGCGGATCACCTAAAACAACCATGCTCTGG
>JBLHZE010000162.1:0-5355 GCA_047631015.1 Actinomycetes bacterium | reverse complement strand
ATTTCCGGTCGTCATCGAGCCACCGTAAAGAACGCGAACCTCCTGGGCCAACTCCTCCCCATACATTTCGGCCAAACGAATCCGAATCGCTCCGCACACTTCCTGGGCATCATCAGGCGTCGCAACTTCGCCGGTTCCAATCGCCCAGACCGGTTCGTAAGCGATAACAACTTTGCGAACCTGATCGATGTCAAGCCCGGCAAGACCTGCTTCCAACTCACCGAGGGTGAAGCCAACCTGCCCGCCCTCTTTGCGAATATCAAGGCCCTCACCAATACACACGATCGGGGTCAGGCCGTTGCGCAGGGCAACGTGGACTTTGATATTGACCTCTGCGTTGGTCTCGCGGTGATACTGACGGCGTTCACTGTGCCCGATGGTGACGAAGGTACACCCCAGTTTGGCCAGCATCGCCCCGGAGACCTCGCCCGTGTACGCGCCTGAATCGTGTGCCGACACATCCTGCGCTCCGTAGACAATCTTAATTTTGTCGCCATCGATGAGGGTCTGGACGGACCGCAAATCGGTGAACGGTGGCAGGACAGCCACCTCACATGCCTCGTAGTCATCCGGCTTGAGCGTGAAGGCCAGCTTCTGGACAAGCGCAATCGCCTCAAAGTGGTTGAGATTCATCTTCCAGTTGCCAGCCATTAACGGCTTGCGGTTGCTCTGCATCATAAGTGGGGATCAGCCTTCAGCTAGTGGACAAAACGGCCAGCCCTGGCAGGGTACGGCCTTCAAGGAACTCCAGGCTCGCTCCGCCACCCGTTGAGACGTGGCTAATTGCTGATTCATTAATCTCCATCATCCTGATCGCAGCGGCTGAATCACCACCGCCAACGACAGACATCCCGGAAACTCTGGTGAGCGCCTCACCAACAGCACGGGTGCCAGCGGCAAACGGTTCCATCTCGAAGACACCCATTGGTCCATTCCATACGACCGTGGCTGACTCTTCTACGAGCTGAGCGAACGTAGCGGCAGACTCGGGGCCAATATCTAGTCCCATCCACTCATCAGGTACTCCCTCAGCGACGGTGACAACTCTGGTCTGAGCATCAGCACTGAAAGAATCCGCTACGACGAGGTCTGTTGGGAGCACTAAGTCAACACCAGTATCGGCGGCCGTTTCGATAAATCCCGCTACCTTCTCGAGCTGGTCGGCCTCCACCAGCGAGCCACCCACCGCATATCCCTGGGCGACGAGGAAGGTGAAGCACATACCTCCGCCGATGATCAACCGATCGACCCGAGCGAGTAGGTTCTCAATCACGCCGAGTTTGTCAGAGACCTTAGATCCACCCAGCACAACCGTGTACGGGTGTGCAGGCTCGGAAAGTAGCGCATTAAAAACTTCCGCTTCCCGAGCCACGAGTAATCCGGCTGCGTGTGGCAGCAGTGTCGCAAGCTCCGTCACGCTGGCTTGTTCTCGATGAACAACGCCAAAACCATCACTGACGAAGCAATCGCCGAGTGCCGCCCAATGGGACGCCAGTACTGCGCGCTCATTGATGTCCTTGCTCGTCTCGCGTGGATCAAAACGAACGTTCTCAAGTAACGCGACCTCGCCCGGCTGCATACGTGCGACGACCGCTCTAGCCGAGTCACCACAAACGTCGTCAGCCATCACCACGGGTACCGCGAGTAGTTCAGACAGGCGGGCAGCAATCGGGCGTAGGGACAGAGCTTCGTCTACTTTGCCTTTTGGACGACCCAGATGCGCCAGGACGACGACCTTTGCGCCCTGGGCAGACAATGCATGGATCGTCGGTAGAGCTGCCCGGATCCGACCGTCATCAGTGATGACAGTAAAGCCGTCGCCGTTCGTCTCGAGCGGGACGTTGAAGTCAGCGCGCAACAAGACAGTTCGACCGCTGACCGCCAAGTCACTCAGCGAGATGATGGGGCTCAAAGGCGAGCTGCGACATAGTCAACGAGGTCCACGAGCCGATTGGAGTAGCCCCACTCGTTGTCGTACCAGCCCAATACCTTGGCTAAATTGCCGTTGGTATTGGTCAACGGTGCGTCGAAGATGCAAGATGCGGGGTCGGTGACGATGTCAGCGGACACGATGGGCGCTTCCGTGTACTCCAGGATGCCTCGTAGTGGCCCGTCAGCGGCTGCCTTCATCGCAGCGTTGATGTCGTCCCGAGACGCCTGCTTGCGCAGCTCAACAGTCAGGTCTGTCGCGGATCCGGTGGGAACAGGCACGCGCATAGCGAAGCCATCTAGCTTGCCTTTGAGCTGTGGAAGCACGACGCCGATGGCCTTTGCCGCACCAGTCGAGGTCGGGATCATGCTAAGCGCTGCGGCGCGCGAACGGCGAAGATCACTATGCGGTGAATCGTGAAGTTTCTGATCACCGGTGTAGGCGTGAATCGTGGTCATAAGTCCGCGCTCAATGCCGAACTCATCGTCGAGAACCTTCGCCATCGGAGCAAGACAGTTCGTCGTACATGACGCGTTGGAGATGATGACGTCGGTGGCAGGATTGTATTGGTCCTCGTTCACGCCCATGACGATCGTGACATCTTCGCCGCTGGCCGGGGCCGAGACAATAACTTTCTCGACGCTGCCTCCCAGGTGGGCCCTGGCGGCATCCGCTTTGGTGAAGAAGCCGGTCGACTCGAGAACAATTGTGACGCCGTACTTGTCCCAGTCCAGTTCCGCTGGATCGCGCTCGGCGAGCACTGTGACCTCTTTGCCATCGACCACGATTGAGTGATCGGTGTGAGTGACCTCGCCGGGAAGACGTCCAAGAATGCTGTCGTACTTAAGCAGGTGGGCGAGTGTCGCAGTGTCAGTCAAATCATTGACGGCGACGATCTCAATATCGGAGCCTCGCTCGGCTACCGAACGGTAGAAGTTGCGGCCAATGCGGCCAAATCCATTGATACCTACTTTGATGGTCACCTGATTACTCCCGTGCTCGGAACTTGTGGCGTCGACTTTCTACCGCGGTCAGCACAGAGACTATCGCTCCCTAAGGGAATGGCAAGCCCCACCGTCTATCTTGCAATTGCACTGGCCCCATTGGCGCGGATGTCGCTAATTGCCTTCCACTATCAGGGGGCGAGCATTTCTGGGGTGAGGACGGCTTCGGTGTCGGCTACCCCAAGCTCGCGGGCGCGCTTATCTGCCATCGCAAGTAGTCGGCGAATACGTCCGGCAATCGCGTCTTTGGTCATCGGCGGATCGGCTAACGCACCTAGCTCTTCCAGGCTGGCTTGCTTATGTTCTACCCGCAATTGTCCTGCGTCGCGAAGGTGGTCCGGCACGTTATCAGCGAGAATCTCCAGGGCGCGCTCAACTCTTGCACCCGCCGCGACCGCGGCACGGGCGGACCGGCGGAGGTTGGCGTCATCAAAGTTCGCCAACCGGTGCGCAGATGCCTTGACCTCGCGGCGCATCCGACGCTCCTCCCAGGCCAGAACAGAGTCGTGAGCACCAAGCCGCGTCAGCAACGCGCCAATCGTGTCTCCGTCACGAATGACGACGCGATCGACACCGCGGACCTCGCGAGACTTGGATGCCATCTGCATACGTCGGGCGGCACCAACGAGTGCCAGTGCTGCCTCAGGTCCTGGGCAGGTGATTTCCAAAGCAGAGGAGCGTCCCGGCTCAGTCAACGAGCCATGCGCGAGGAATGCTCCCCGCCACGCAGCCTCGATATCGCACACCGCGCCGGTCACTACCTGTGGAGGTAACCCGCGTACCGGGCGACCTGAGCCATCGACGAGCCCGGTTTGCCGAGCCAGCTGCTCTCCCCCACTCACCACGCGCACCAAGTAACGGTTGCCCTTGCGTAAGCCTCCGGGATGGACGACGGCAAGCTCGGATGTATGGCCGTATACCTCTTGGATGAACTGCCGGAGGCGACGTGCGGCTGACCCGGTATCTAACTCCGCTTCAACGACGATTTTGCCGCTGACGATATGTAATCCTCCGGCAAATCTCAGGATCGTGGAGACCTCAGCCTTACGACAGCATGTCTTGGATACGTCGAACCGACTCAGTTCATCTTTCACCGCGGAAGTCATTGCCATACCTAGATATTGCCACGCGCGAGCAAGGTCCCGAGGGCTCCTACCAAAAATTCTGGGTTGTGACGCGGAGAAAGTCCGGCTCTCGCCGCGTCAGTATCGGCTACTTCAGCCAATACGAGTTCCGCGCGGACATCTTGGCATGCCCGCTGAACCTCCGCTAAGTCATCAACACAGGCGGGATCGGCCAGGACAATATCCAGCGAGACATCAGGGAACTGCCTATGCCAATCACGTAGATACGCGGCGCTTCTGAAGTCCTGCGTGCTGTGGGTGAGTTCGTCTCCTGCTGGGATTGATTGCCCATCAAGATTGAGCACGAGGATCTTTGGACAGCTCACGTCAGCCAGCGCTTGGCGGACGCCAGGCACCAGTAAATGTGGCAAAACTGACGTGTACCAGCTTCCCGGGCCAAGCACGATTGCATCCGCCACTTCAATCGCGGCCACGGCTTCTGGACAGGCCTCTGGCTGTTCTGGTTCGACGCGAAGACTCAGTACATTGCCGGTGCTGTGCTCAAGCGTGACTTGACCACATATCTCTCTGACCTCATCAGGGTGCCGGGGATCAGCCCCTCGGACGTTGGCCACAATGTTGAGAGGCTCGATTGCGACCGGTAGAACCCGACCGTGGACACCCAGCAGGGCAGCGACCCAATCCAATCCCTCAACCAGGCTTCCGGTTTCTTCCCACAGCGAGGCAATCAGCAGATTGCCGGTGGCATGGCCGTTGAGCTGACCTTCTCCGCCGAATCGGTGCTGCATCACCTTGGACCACATCTGACCCCAAGCGTCATCACCACAGAGAGCAGCTAACGCCATCCGAAGGTCCCCAGGAGGAGGTAGCTCAAGCTCGGATCGGATTCGTCCACTAGAACCGCCGTCGTCTGCGACACCTACAACGGCAGTCACGTCACTAGTCAACCGCCGCAACGCGCGCAGTGACGTCGACAGGCCATGGCCGCCTCCAAGCGCCACAACCGCCGGATTAGCGGCGGTCAGATCCCGCAACGGGTGTACTGCGGCCGATGCACTTGAGGCCGGAGGTGGAACGCTCGATCCACGAGACCCGACGGGAGGGACACTCATCGCTACTCCCGACCTAGATCACGGTGAACGACGAGAGTCTCCATACCTTGTTTAACCAGTCGGGCCGCAAGGTGCTCGGTCATCGCCACGCTGCGGTGCTTACCACCCGTACAGCCGATTGCAATCGTCACGTACTGCTTACCTTCGCGCAGGTACCCATCAGCAACGAGGTCCAGCAACTCCGCGTACCTATTCAAGAACTCTCGTGCCGCGGGTTGACTCGT
>JBLHZE010000161.1:0-5364 GCA_047631015.1 Actinomycetes bacterium | reverse complement strand
CAAACCCGGTGGGGCATCTGGCTCCGAGCAGGTAGGGAACTGAGATCCATGCGCATCGCTTCGTTCAACATCCTCCATGGCCAGACAGTCAGCAGCCCACAGGCTCATGCGACCGCCCACGAGCAGTCCCCATCTGACGGACCACCGGATGCCGCGGCGCTTCATGCCGCCATCGACGAACTAGCGCCGAGCGTCGTAGCACTGCAGGAGGTCGATCAGAACCAGCCCCGAAGCGGCCACTCCCACCAGACCGAAGCCGTTGCGCAGGCTCTGGGAACGGACGAGTACCGGTTCGTCCCGACGGTGGTCGGAACACCGGGCGGGGCAAACGGCTTCCGGCCGACCACGCCTGCCGAGCGCGGCGAGGAGGTGTCGGGTGATCCCCGCTACGGAGTCGCGTTGATCTCGACGCTACCGGTATCGGCGTGGCACAGCAAAGTGTTTCCTCCCGCGCCGATATCGCTGCCATTGCTCGTACAGCGGGAAGGAAAGCCGAGCATTCTAAAGGTCCGAGACGAACAGCGAGCAGCGATCGCTGCCCAGATTGAGACTTCGTATGGTCCGGTGACAGTTGCAACAGCCCATCTGTCGTTCGTACCCGGGTTCAACGTGCGCCAACTGCGGCAGATCCGGAAGTGGCTTGAACTATTCCCTCGCCCGCTCTTCCTGATCGGTGACTTCAATCTTCCGGGCAAGATCCCAGCGCGGGTTACCCGCATGGCCCCAATGATCTCTGAGCCGACGTTTCCCTCCTACCGGCCACGCATTCAGTGTGATCATCTGCTGACTGAGGGACTGTCACCTGTTGGAGTCGTGGAGGTCGCGCAGTCCGCGCGAACATGGTTCCTGCCAGTCAGTGATCACCTCGCAGTCTCGGTGGACTGGGACCCGTCACAACGGGGCTAGCAGATCCCGAGCAGCCGGCAGATCATCAAATACTGTGATTTCGCCGCGGTGGACGTAGACGAAGATCCCAACAATCTCGTCCTCCGTGATACCGGCCAACTGCGCCCATGCGGCACGGTAGATAGCAAGCTGTATCGGGTCTGCACTGGCTCGCAATTGCGTCTTCCAGTCCACAACCTGCCACTGACCATCCACAAAATAGATGGCGTCAATCCGCCCTTTGATAACTCTTCCACCAATCACAATCGAGAACGGAACCTCGATCGCATGCGGAATGAGGTTGGCATAAGGGGTTTCCAGGAAGCCGGCCTGTAAATCGGCCAACTCGGTATCCGTAAACACGTCCTCATCCCGTGCGCCGGGAAGCTCATCGAAGAGTGGGCGCTGCCCAAAACGCTCCTCCATCCACGTGTGGAACCGTGTTCCTCGGGATGCTGCTGGCGAAGGTGGACGCGGAAGTGGACGTCGACGGGATGCCAGAAAGGCCCCACGGTCCCTGTGCGCTGACATGAGTTCAGTGGTGGTTAACGTGGTCGGAAGCTCAGACGTCGGCGGGAACTCACCGGTCGCACGCTCCGCGAGTAGCAACTCGATATCGCTGTCCCAGTCAGTCACCAGGTCCTGTTCAGTTACCGACAATGCCTCGCTCCCCGCTGCTGTGGTCATATCCGCCAGACCACTAGTGAGGCCACCGCTTGCCAGGGCCACCGCTTGCTCGCGGCGCTTTTTCGAGGCTGTTGCCAAATCTGGTGGCCACGAGAATGTCGGTTCACTCTCACGTGCTGGGTTCTTGTCATAGGTCGACGAGCCGACCCAAGGGTCGTCAGGGGAGTGCTCAACCAGCGTCTCGTGGGCAGCCAGGAGATACCGAGACGGTGCTCGCTCGCGCGTCTGAGTTGGACCCCACCAATGCCCCGAAGCCAGCAGAAGCCTCGTTGGTCGCGTCGTTGCAACATAGGCCAGTCGGCGTTCCTCGGCCTCTGCATGATGTTTCATACCGTCTGCGAATTCGCGGTGGCCGGCGGTCCCTTGATCGCGCAGATCGACGAGCCGATTCGCGTCGCCGCGTAGCAGATGCGGAATCTCCCCCACAGTGGATGTCCACCGGGGTCGCGCTCGAGAAGTCGGGAACACTCCTTCACTTAGGAAGGGGACCGCTACGACATCCCATTCGAGCCCTTTTGCCTTGTGAACTGTCAGCAAGGTGACACTGTTGGAGCCGGCAGGAACCTCGAGATCTGGATCCCCACCTAATTCTTCGATGAGCCGGACCCAGGAAAGAAACCCAGCCAACGACGATCTGGCCTCTGTTGCACAATAGCGATGAACCAGGTCCATGAAGCTGTGGGTTGCGGCCAGACCATGCGTGGGTGGGGAGGTTGGCGGACTACCGATCACTTCCGAGTCGCCGGTCAGGGCAGCGAGTCGAACTTCGACATCTAGCCCAATCGTTGTCATAACCCTGGAGACAAGTTCAGGAAGCGGCGCACCCGCATGGCCACGCAGTATCTCCAGCTGCCGACTCAAAGCAGCGAATCTGGATCTGGCTGCCGCCGAATAGGCATAACGCTCGTCAGTGCCTGGATCCCAGAGTGCTTCAACCAAGCTCGGAAGGTCCACGGGATCTGACCCTCTTAGGGGGTCACGCAGATCAACGACACCCGGTGGGGCCAAGGAATCGGTTCTTGATATTTGGGCTAATTCCGCAGCACGGGTGCCAAGGAGGGCCAGATCACGGGCTCCGATACGCAGGCGTGGACCCAGGAGAATGCTCAGCATTGCCGGATTCGCAGCCAGGTCATCGAGGACAGCCAGGACGCTCAAGACCTCACCCACCAGCGGATCCGCTAGAACACCCTCGGCGGAACTGACCGCGGCACTGACGCCCCGATTATTGAGTGCGCGCTGGACCGGCGCGAAGTCACGGGCAACTCGACATAAGACGGCGATATCTGCACAGCTCACGCCACTATTCACTTGTTCGGCGATCCGATCGGCGACCCATTCGACTTCCTGCGCGTAGGTCTCATGTAACGAGATTCGCACTCCGTCCCGGCGGCTGCGGCCATCCTCATTGACCGATGGCCGCAGCGTCACAACGTGACACGAATCGGAACGCAGTGGCTCGGCAATCTGGTTTGCCACCGCCAAGATATTGGCACCGGACCGTTGACTGATACCGAGTTCGCAGATGCCTGCGGGCCGATCTTCCGCCTGCCCAAAGCGCCCCGGGAACTCCTCCATCGCACCAATACTGGCTCCACGCCAGCCATAGATTGCCTGTAGCGGATCGCCGACAGCGGTCACCGAATGACCACGACCGAATAGCGACGACAGCAACTCGGTCTGGACGATCGACGTGTCCTGATACTCGTCGAGAAGAACGAGGCTAAACCGTTCGCGAATGATCTGCTGCACATCTGCTCGATGCGCTAGCTCATGACCAAACCGCAGCAGATCCGCGAAGTCGATCACGTCCTGCTCTGTCTTGCGGGCTCGTACATCGTCAACAATGTAGGAGAGTTGCTGCCGACGCTGTGCCACCGCGAGCATTTCACGGTCCTTCGCTACTGTCTTGCCCGTCTTTCCGGACTCGCCCAGATTCTCGATCCGGGCAATCACCTCGGCATCAAATTCACGCAGGCGTCGCGGGGACACTGCATGTTCGGCCAGTTGTTGGTCGAGGCTCACGACAGCTGTCACGACGGTCTGCATCGACGTGCTCTGATCGGTCAATGTTCGTCGGGTATTCACTAGTTCTCGGTAGACCAAATGGGCGGTCTCACCGTTAGCCAAGAGCCGTGCACCAGGTTCAATACCGATCCGAAGACCATGTTCAGCGACAAGTTGGTGGGCGAACGCGTGGTAGGTGGACACCGACGGTTCGGCCGCGTCGAGATCGAACCCAGTAGCCGTTGGACCACCGGCACGTCCACCAAAGAACCGATCGAGTAGAGATCGGACGCGTGCCCCGAATTCACCGGCAGCTTTACTGGTGAAGGTCAGGCCGAGAATCTCTTCTGGCCGGACCCCTCCGGCGGCAACTGCCCACAGCACTCTTGCCGCCATCACCGTCGTCTTACCCGACCCGGCACCTGCCACGACAAGAAGTGGTTCGGACAGATCTGCCGTAACCGCCGCCAGTTGCTCATCGGACATGGTGAATCCGAGTAGCTCGCAGAGCCGCTTTTCGTCGAATGTCATGAATCCGACCTCACCGTCTGCTGGGCGGGACAGACCTGTATGAACGAGCACGTACGGCACTGCGATGAGCTCGGGGTGGGCCCAAAGTCTTCGTTACGAATCACCTTGACGGCACGCGAGAGGGATTCGGTCACCTGAGCGGGGTCAAGCTGGCCCTGCTGTTGCACTTTCGGTAGCTCGGTACCTCGAACTCCGAGGCGTAGCTGTACGAGTTCGGCACCGGCGATCGGTTGGTCACTATGTCCGTCTTTGGCGAAGGCACCCTCATGTGCAGCTACTTGGTACAACGAAAGCTGGCGGTGCTCCGCTACCTGCGCGGCAGTAACTGCTTGGCGTTGCGTCTTGAGGTCAACGATATGTAGCTGACCTTCACCGTCTGTCTCGAGCCGGTCAACAACGCCGGAGACAATCACCTGCTCACCGCCCACCTCACATTGCTGTTCAAACGAAATTTCACTGCCGAGCATGGCACGCTCGGGCCTCGAGTCCTGCCAAGCCGCGAATCGACGGACTGCCGACAGCGCCTCATCTAGTTCGGCCCGCGCCTGCCACGTCGCCGCGTACCCAAGCGATCCCCAGACCTGCTCAAGCTCTACCCGCAATACACCCTCATCAGCGTCAAGCTGACCACGTGCGATGGCATCGGCCACTGCATGAACAACCGTCCCGAACGCTGTCGCAGGTCCACTCGGTGTTTGCGCCCTCACTTCATGTTCCAAGAACCACCGCAGGGAACACCGTTCCAGCGATTCCCAACTCGATCCCGAGATACGCACCGGTTGATCTGGGGCCCGCACGGGCTGGTCGCTCTCGGTCCAGTCATGCACTCCCCACCAGCTCGCTGGATTCGCTGTGTGCACTCCGGACTGGCTAAGCCGCTTAAGCCGGTCCGCGGCAGCGGCCCGCAGCGCGCCAGAAGCAGTAGGTGACTGCAGGGTAGATCGCAACTCCGCAACAAGGCCCGAGATACTCAAGCCTGCGACTGCTAAGCCTGCAACGTGCATCGAAGACACCGCATCGTCGGCAGCTAACTCGGCCAGGAATCGCGATGGCTCAGCACCGCTTCGTGCGGCGGGGTCAGAGCTTGCGACGGCAGTGACCACTAGTTGCTCACACGCCCTGGTACATGCGACGTAGAAGAGACGACGATCCGCCTCAAGTAAATCGTTCAATGAGGGTGCCGGATCTATTCCCGAATCGCTCAGACGCTCCGGCGTGAGCAGCGACGGTCGTGCCCGCAGATTCGGCCAGGAC
>JBLHZE010000160.1:0-5389 GCA_047631015.1 Actinomycetes bacterium | reverse complement strand
CAGTTGGGCTAGAGAGCAGTGAGCGAACCCATGGCCCTCACAACCGTGGCCACCCGCGCAACCTCGTGGGTTCGGATAATGCCGGTGCCCCCGAGCTGAGCCAACACCGCGAAGAACGATTCAGCTGAGCGGAACTGTTCCTCAAACAATGTGAAAGCGTGCGGCACCGCATGACAGATCGGCAACCCAAGTCGGCGAAGCCGAAATGTATTGAGCAAGACGCGCGTCTGATGTCGAATCCGAACGGTGGGATCTACCAGGTTTCCGTAGTAGAAGCCCATGCCCGGATCGATCGCGATTCGCTCAACGCCGTAGGACTGCGCGACCGCAATTCGTTCGGTGAAATGCTCGAGAATGCCGGGGATTGGGTCGTCGCCGACGGTGACGTCGGTGATGTCACGGACATTTCGGCCACCGACGTAACACAAGATGACGGCGGCCTCGAACTCAGCGGCCAGCTCATAGATCTCTTGGTGGTGTTCCGTGCCGGTGAGGTTCAGTACCTTCGCCCCGGCCTCAAGGCAGGCTCGAACGACCCGGGGTTCATAGGTTTCGGCGGAGACGTAGATATCGTCGTTGGTTAGCGCCTCGATAACAGGAACAAGAGCTGCTATCTGGTCATCGGCTCCGACCCGGCCAGCGGATGCAGTGGTGGACTCGGCGCCCAGATCAATGAAGTCGGCACCCTCGGCTGACTGGATGCGGCTCTTGCGAATCGCCGATTCGGTAGAGACTGCGATGCTCTCGCGGTACGTGGAATCGCGGGACAGATTGACACATCCCATTATGGCTGGACGTTGATTCACGTCCAGGGTTCGAACACCGATCCTTAGCGGCTCAACCTTTAATCCAAGGTCGTCGCGATAGGTATCGGCTAGCTCCGCAAGCGCCGCCAGTGTGATCACTTCTTGAGCCTACGCGAGGTGCGAACTGGTGGACTCGACGCTGTTCGAGATATAGCGATTGAAGAGGAATCCGTTGTCCTCGATGATGTGCTCGAGGCGATAGCGATCTGGTGGATCCAAGCCGGCTCCGGTGAGGATCTGGCCGCCGCCAACAATCAGCGGCGAGATCGAAATATCTGCCTCGTCCAGCAGATTCAGTGCGGCGAGCTGCGCCAACAGAGTCGGTCCACCCTCGCAAACGATCCGGTTCCACCCACGCGCTGTCAACACCTTCACGACGGCGAGCGCATCGACCTGTGATCCTGGGAGGACAACAACTTCACAGTGCGCACGGGCTTGCGCGAGTGCATCGGCATCCACGGACTCGGTGGTGATGATGATGGGTGTGAACGCGGACTCGCGGAAGATTAACTCGTCCCATGGTATGTCGAGACTGCCACTGATCATCACGACAACCGGCGCGGACCGCAATCCAGCCGCAGCACGCTCGGCTTGATCCTCCGGTTTTGCTTTCAACGGTTGATAACGCTCGATGCGCATGGTGCTCGCCCCGATCAAGATGGCATCAGCTAAGCGACGAGTCTCATTGAAGATAACCTTGTCGGCTTTGGACGAGATCGACCCGCTCACATCGTCTGCACCCCGTGCAGCGCCGTCGAGGGTAGTGACCATCATGCCGCGTATCCACTGCCTATCCGACGGCCATGGATAGAGCGCACCCAGGTCGGATTCTTTAATGACACCTTTGCGACTTCCCACGAGCATCTGCATAGGGGCAACCCTACTGATCGAGCGACCAACTGCATCAGTACGTGACCCGCGGGAGCCTGCGGGTTACTCGCTTCGACGGAAACCAGACCGCAAATCGCCTGTCTAACTCAGACGCGACGACCCGTGTGCAGAAACAGCGAAACCCCGTGGATCACAGGGGTTTCGCGATACGGGTGCGCCGCCAGGGACTTGAACCCCGAACCCGCGGATTAAGAGTCCGCTGCTCTGCCAGTTGAGCTAGCGGCGCGTGGAGTGCGTAGTGCATGTTTTCTCGTACGTTTTCGTGCGTGCGTGAGCATATCAGCGTTCCGCATTCGAGTGCCTACGGCATCGGGGTGTACCACCGGGACGACCCGCTTACCTGAGGCTCGCTCGCTCGACCTGCGAAATGACGACGCTCACCTAGTGTGGCTCGCTCAGCCCTTGCTGGAGACTCGTCTACGGACTCGGCGGACAACGATGATTCCGACGACGACGGCTACTGTCCCGGCGACCCGCTCCGGTCGAACGCCGCCATACTCGTCGAGGTAGAAGTGGCGCACCTTCCTTACCTTCACGGCAATAATCCGCTTTGGGTCCAGTGTCTGCTTGACAGCACCCTGCAACTGTCCAACTGTGACTACCAGGCTATCCCGTGATGCCGCGATCTCAGCCTCGATCTCCGGGATGGTGCGCGCCTTCTCGGACGCGTCGGACTTCGCTGTTGCGGTCTTCTTTTTGCCAGACATAGAGCGAAGCCTACGAGACGCCGGCCCATCGTGGCGATTCGGTAACGATAAAGTCAGCTAACTATTCCGCTACCGTAGAAGGACGTAACATGAGCAAACTGGAACCTGGCGACACCGCGCCTGACTTCACCCTGCTCGATGATCAAGAAGAATCGGTCACGTTGTCCGCGCTTCGGGGATCGAATGTGATCCTCTACGTCTACCCGGCAGCCATGACGCCGGGGTGCACAACGCAGGCCTGTGACTTTCGCGACTCCCTGGATTCCTTAGCCGCGGCCGGATACAAAGTCCTGGGAATCTCGCCCGATAAACCGACCAAGCTGGCGACGTTTCGCGAGCGCGATGCGATTACCTTCCCATTAATCTCTGATCCCAACAAAGAAGTGCTGACCGAGTACGGCGCCTTTGGCGAGAAAAAGCTGTACGGCAAAACCGTGACCGGCGTCATCCGCTCAACGTTCGTTATCGATCCCGAGGGTAAAGTCGTCGTCGCGCAGTACAACGTCCGGGCGAAGGGACACGTTGCCAAACTGCGGCGTGAACTGGGGATCTAACTGCCTGCAAGCTACGGTATGGGTATGGCAAAGACGCAAATCAAGGAACTGATTGGTGTGTACAACGCCGACGGTGGATTCCGCGGTCATCTTTCCTACCTCTCGGGGCGACTCCGCAATACGGTGCACTGCGAACTCTGCGACATCACCAGTTCCCCGTTTGGCCGTAAGCGGGAATGGGATCAATTCACAGCAGGTCTGCCGGTTCCATTCGTACTGCTACACAGGAACGAGCTCGATGACCTACCCGAGAAAGTCGTCCGGACGGCGCTGAAATCTCCGCCATGCGTGATCGCCGTAACTGACGGGGATCCCGTCGTGCTCATGACGACCACTGACTTGGCCAAGTCGTCGCGTGACATCACCATCTTTGATGGAGTCATGCGGAACAAAATCGTTGCGCGCGAGCTAGAACTGCCGGCTTAGCGCTTAGTCGTTCTCGGCCAAGGGCGGGTAAACGCTGGCGTACTGCTGTCGCCTTACCGCTGTTGGACCACAGCTCGGAGCTAGCCGAGACCGACTCCTACGAGCGAGCCGATGATGTAGGTGACGCCCGCCGCTCCCGCTCCAACGATCAGTTGGCGCAGTGCAGACTTGACGATTCCCGCCCCCGATAGGTACCCAACAGTTCCACCCACTGCGACCAGCGCCAAAGCCGCTAGGACGATCGCCAAGACCAATGCGGCTGTGCCTTGGGCGAAGATGTAGGGAAAAACCGGCACAGAGGCACCGACCGAGAACGCGATGAAGCTAGAAGCAGCGACCTTAATCGGCGAACCGAGCTCGTCGGGATCAAGGCCTAGTTCTTCTCGGGCTAACGTATCGAGCGCGGTCTCTGGATTCGACATGATCGTCTCGGCAAGCTGCTTGGCAGTCTCGCGATCGAGTCCCTTCGCGCGATAGATCAGCTCCAGTTCCCGCTGTTCTTCCAGCGGTTTCTCACGAAGCTCCTCGGCCTCCATTGCGATCTCACGAGCAAACAAATCTCGCTGGCTGGCAACGGACACGTACTCTCCCGCACCCATCGAGAAGGCTCCGGCCAGGAGGCCGGCGATACCGGCGAACAGCACAGTGCCCGAGGCTAGTCCGGAACCAGCGAAACCCATCACAAGTGCGGTGTTGGATACGAGTCCGTCGGAGGCGCCAAAGACGGCCGCTCGTAACGACCCTGACTTGTCGACTCGGTGCCAGGATTCGGCGTTGTTCATCGCTGACCGGACGTCATCCATCGATCGGCCTGCGGGACTGAAACCTAGTTTGGCGACCTCATCTTGGGGCCTGTCGTCCTCATGGTCGACGTCGGGTTTTGCAACCATTCCGGCGAGGACCTCCGCGTGTAGCCGCTCGTCTTCCACCATTCCGGGGAGGGCGTCTGGTTCGTCCTCGTAGATTCCCTGCGCCTCGCGCTCTGCTTCCTCAAGATCGGCGAGTACCACCTGCATAGAGCCCTTACGAGCGCGCGCGACCAGCCGTTCAGAGTCCAAATCGAGCCTTCCGGTATTGGTCGGAACCTCAAGACCTGCCTCGACTATCAATTGCTCCCAGTGGGCAGCGTGCTTGTCCTCGATATCAGCGAGTTCTAGTAGGGCTTCGCGCGGATCCCCGGAAGACAACTCCGCTAGTTGGCGATACATCGTGCTCGCTTCGCGTTCCGTAGCCAGGTAGCGCAGATAGCGCTTCGCATCTCTACTCATGGTCGCATTCTGCCTGTACCCCGCCCAGTTGGCGACCTCCGGTGGGCGTTAGAGCTATCGGCTTTCGCGGGCGCGGCTCGTGCCGTCTATGCTTGAACCCACTGCTCGCTGCGGGAGTGGCGGAATTGGTAGACGCGCTGGATTTAGGATCCAGTGCCGAAAGGCGTAGGGGTTCAAGTCCCCTCTCCCGCACCAAATTTGCTATCAAGGAGCGTCGGCAGCGCTCTGAGTCTGATCGAGGGGTCCCTGATCGAGGGGTGTGCGCGGCACCCCACCTACCCCCTCAGTAGCGCGGGATTCTTTCCCTCCCACATCTTCCCCCCGCAGTCGGCGTTGACGTTCAGCACGGCGAAACACTCTGGGACAGCCACAGCACCGAAACCCGGGCGTTCATAGACGCAGTATTAACCCAGACTGACGACGTAGCCGACCTGCCGAACTCGGTCACGAAACGCGGTCTACGTGGCTCAAAGAACGTGACCACAGCACCAGTGGAAGCCTTTCGTCTGACGGTGGTGCTACTGCGTCAAATGTGGCTCGGCCAAACACTGGCTACACCCGCCAAAGGGATAGCTGACGGGCTTTTCTCGGAAGGTAAATGTCGGCGCCGAGCATTCCACTGGTTGACCTCAAACACGGCCATGGACTACACGTCTGCACGAGGTAGAAGTACCGGCCAGGAACGAAATTCTAAGGGGGGGGAGACGCCGTTACCGGGTCCATTTCTAAGGGGGGGC
>JBLHZE010000159.1:0-5433 GCA_047631015.1 Actinomycetes bacterium | reverse complement strand
CTTAGCGTGGTTCGGCAAAGACGGCGAAATTATGTCCAGCGAAGAGTGGAATGCTGGGGAGACCCGGGCAATCGGCATGTACCTCGCCGGAAAGCTGCGTTCCCGTACGACCGACGGGCGCCCAGAGCACGACTCATCGTTCCTCCTCCTGATGAATGCTGGAATGGAGGCCGTCGACTTCGTCCTTCCACAACACCCATACGGGCGGCTGTACCGATCCGTCCTCGACACCTCCAAAGCTATTCCCACCCCGGCACTGCACGAAGATTCTGCCGGTGACGTCATCGCGCTCGAACCATTCGGCGCTGTCCTGCTCGAAGTCACCCCGCACGACGAGACTCAGACAAACTCCTAGCGCGCACAACGCGCTCGGTGCCGCATACCCGCGAATGCCGAGAATATGTGGTCCGAGCGTCGGTTCGTATGACGCGAAGGTGCATCAGGGGCGGTGGGCCACTAGCGTTCAAGGGTGGCAGAGGAAATCAGGAGTCCAGGGGCACCAACTCCCGACGCCGAACGAACGTGGCGTGAGCTCGCGAGTAGGTCGCTACTGTCTGCGCCAGAAGTCCTCAATGGTCGGATCCCGATCTTCGATGTGAAACCCAGCGTTGAGGCCGGACGCCGCCCGGCTAAAGCAGTCGCTGGTGAGCAGGTCCCGGTGTCGGCCACAGTATTCCGAGAGGGCCAAGACGTGATCGGCGTATCGGTTGTTCTGCGCGATCCAACTGGTGCCGTCAACATGACGGCACCAATGCACTCCGTTGGTTCGGGACTAGATCGCTGGGCCGGAGAAATCCGAGTACCGACACCCGGGGATTGGACCTTCACTATCCAAGGCTGGGCTGACCCGATCGCCACCTGGATACACCGAGCGCATATCAAAATCCCAGCTGATCTCGACGTCGATCTCGAGCTAACAGAGGGCGCCCTTATCTTCGAGCGGGCGGCAGCAGCCGCCACTGATCCCGAAGCCCGCGCGGCGTATGAGGCTGCCGCTGCGGCGCTGCGTGACGAGAGCTATTCGGCGCAAGAACGCCTTGAGGTTGCAACCAGCGATGACCTGACCGACGTGTTTGGCGAGGATCCGCTCCGTGACCTC
Source organism: Actinomycetes bacterium (assembly GCA_047631015.1). Taxonomy (GTDB): domain Bacteria; phylum Actinomycetota; class Actinomycetes; order S36-B12; family UBA10799; genus UBA10799. The sequence goes on along the minus strand of JBLHZE010000159.1, from coordinate 4,334 downwards.
CTGACCGATTGCGGGCCGTGGCCATTGCGAGTGGATCGCCGACGAGCCCTAGTGGGAAGTTGGTACGAGATGTTCCCCCGGTCAGAGGGAGCCACCGGAGATCCACTCATATCCGGTACCTTCGCCAGCGCAGCCAAACGGCTCCCAGCGATTGCCGAGATGGATTTCGATGTCGTCTACCTTCCGCCGATCCATCCGATTGGAACGACCAACCGCAAGGGACCTAACAACAGCGCTGAAGCGGGCCCAGAAGATCCCGGATCACCGTGGGCAATCGGATCCGCAGAAGGTGGCCACGAAGCAACTCACCCAGATCTCGGGACTTTGGCTGACTTCGATCGCTTCGTTGCGACGGCCGCGTCACTCGACCTTGAGATTGCCCTCGACTTAGCCTTACAAGTGGCACCAGATCATCCGTGGGCCACTGCAGGTAAGCCGTGGTTCCAGGTTCGCGCGGACGGGACGATCGCCTTTGCCGAGAACCCGCCGAAGAAGTACCAAGACATCTACCCGATCTGGTTTGACGGGGACCCGCAAGGACTCATCGACGAAGTACTGCGAATCATTCGCTTCTGGGCCGATCGCGGTGTGCGGATCTTCCGCGTCGACAATCCACACACCAAGCCCGTTCGCTTCTGGGACGAGGTCCTCTCCGAGATTCACCGAACCGATCCCGACATCCTCTTCCTGGCCGAAGCGTTCACTCGTCCCGCCATGATGCGCGCACTGGCCGAGGTTGGCTTCCACCAGAACTACTCATACTTCGCATGGCGAAATGAGAAGTGGGAAATCGAGGAGTACTTCACCGAGCTCTCCGGGGACGCGGCGGAATATATGCGGCCGAACCTGTTCGTCAATACCCCCGACATCCTGCCGGCGTACTTGCAGTACGGCGGTCCAGCTGCGTTCGCAATCAGAGCGACCCTTGCCGCCACCCTTGCCCCGACGTGGGGGATCTATTCCGGCTTCGAACTCTTCGAGCATGTGGCCGTCAAAGCTGGGTCTGAGGATTACCTGAACAGCGAAAAGTACGAGCTACGGCCACGGGATTGGGAGGGCGCGCGGGCTAGCGGCAATACGCTGGCGGAATACATCACTCTGTTGAACAAGACCCGTCGGGAGCATCCGGCCCTGCAGACACTTCGCGGGCTAACTTTCCACTCAGTAGACAACGAGAAAATCATTGCCTACTCGCGACGAGACGGTACGGACACCATCATCGTGCTCTGCACGTTGGATCCCTACGGCGTCCAGGAAGCAACTGTGCACTTCGATATGGCAGCGCTCGGTTTCGAATGGTCCTCAGACTTCCGAGCCCATGACGAAGTGACAAATAGCTCGTGGGTTTGGAATGCCAACCCCTACATCCGGATAGATCCCAACCATGCGTGTGCCCATATTGTTCGGGTTCAACGCGGAACGGTATGACAATGAAGCCTGCAATCACCCCGGCCGATGTCGACTTCGAAGCTGTTGATGCCCTCGTTGATGGCACACACGCGCAGCCTCACCAGATACTCGGACCGCACGTCGGAGACGGCTCGGTTACGGTCCGAGTCCTCCGCCCTAATGCCAGTGGTGTGGATCTGGTTATCGGTGATGAGCAGTACCCCATGACACACGTACACCGCGGCGTTTGGGCGGCTGCTATCAGGGGCGACGAGGTACCGGACTACCGCCTCGCTGTCGCCTACGACGGTGACTCGCTACCCGGTGACGACCCGTACCGGTTCCTCCCCAGTCTCGGCGAGATGGACCAACACCTGATCTCCGAGGGCCGCCACGAACAGGTCTGGCAGGTAATGGGTGCACATACCCACATTTACGAAACAGTTCATGGTCCGGTTCATGGCGTCTCGTTTGCTGTTTGGGCGCCAAACGCCAAAGGTGTGCGCGTCGTTGGTGACTTCAACTATTGGGATGGAACGTCAACCCCAATGCGGTCGTTGGGATCGACCGGAATCTGGGAACTGTTCATTCCCGAAATCGGCGATGGCACCCGCTATAAGTTTGATGTGCTGGGCCACGACGGAATCCGTCGGCAGAAGGCCGATCCCTACGCCAGCGCAACCGAGGTGCCGCCGGCAACTGCCTCTGTTGTCTTCACCTCGGACTTTTCCTGGGATGACAGCAGCTGGCTAGAAAAACGGGCAGCGACCGATCCTCATACGGCCGCGATGAGTGTCTACGAGGTTCATCTCGTATCCTGGAAGCCTGGCCTTTCTTACGATCAACTTGCTACCGAGCTGGTCGATTACGTCACTGCTAACGGCTTCACCCACGTCGAGTTTATGCCCGTCATGGAGCACCCGTTCGGTGGCTCATGGGGCTACCAAGTAACGTCCTACTACGCGCCCACCTCCCGACTAGGCGATCCCGACGGCCTGCGAAATCTGATTGATGCGCTCCACCGCGCGGGGATTGGTGTCTTAGTCGACTGGGTACCCGCCCACTTCCCCAAGGATGAGTTTGCCCTCGCCCGATTCGATGGGACCCCCCTATTTGAGCATCCTGATCCACAGCGAGGTGAACATCCAGATTGGGGTACCTACGTCTTCGACTTCGGTCGCCGAGAAGTTCGAAACTTCCTCGTTGCCAACGCGATCTACTGGTGCGAGGAATTCCACGTCGACGGTCTACGGGTAGATGCTGTCGCATCAATGATCTACCTGGATTACTCGCGAGAACCAGGCGAATGGGTGCCGAATGCATTCGGCGGGCGCGAGAACCTAGAAGCCGTTGAGTTCATCAAGGAGATGAATGCCACCGTCTACAAACGCGTTCCGGGTGTCGTCACCATCGCGGAGGAATCGACGTCCTGGCCTGGCGTCACCCAGCCCACGCACTTGGGTGGACTCGGTTTCGGCCTCAAGTGGAACATGGGCTGGATGAATGATGCCTTGAGCTATCTGAAGCAGGAGCCAATCCATCGCCAGTACCATCACGACAAACTGACGTTCGCTCTCGTGTACGCCTGGAGTGAGAACTTTGTCCTACCGATCAGCCACGACGAGGTCGTTCATGGCAAGGGCTCACTACTACGAAAAATCCCAGGCGACCGCTGGCAGCAGCTCGCCACCGTTCGGGCGTTCCTAGCCTACATGTGGGCTCACCCCGGGAAACAACTGCTTTTCATGGGCCAAGAATTTGCCCAGGACGCGGAGTGGAGCGAAGAGCGGGGACTGGACTGGTGGTTACTGGAGCACGGTGAGCATCGCGGGGTGCAAGAAATGATTCGCGCAGCAAACGAAATCTACGATGCAACTCCCGCGCTCTGGCAGCTCGACCACGATCCGGGTGGCTTCGAATGGATCGATGCCAACGACGCCCAGAACAACACCTTCTCCTGGCTACGCTGGGATGCCGAGGGTGGTGTGCTGGCAAGTATCGTCAACTTCTCGGCTATCCCCCATCACAACTACCGGCTGGGACTCCCCTTTGCCGGGCAATGGGACGAAGTTCTCAATACCGATGCGGACGTTTACGGCGGATCCGGCGTTGGGAACTTCGGTAGCGTTCAGGCGGAGGACCACGAGTGGCACGGCCGACCAGCTTCAGCTGAAATCAGCCTCCCGCCGCTCGGCGCTGTTTGGTTGCAGTACCGCCCAACTGAGTAGTATGCGCTAGCTCGGGGCTGCGGCCTCATTGTCTGGGGCTGGCTGATCGAGTATCTGCGGGGACGAGTCACGAGGCGATCCTGGTGGTGCGCTCGCCCCGTCAGCTGCCCGGGCGAACCTGGCACGAACGACCTGATCGTCGGCGACGGCCCGCATTTGGTCGGCGGGGAAGTACAACGCCTCGACGCTGACTGGGCCTGGCGCCACGTCGACCCGAAGTGACGATAGTCCGAGCGCGCGTTGAACAGGGCCTTGCTTCAGCGATATCGATTGGGTGCGTGCGTGCGGAACGACCGACAGATGTCGGGTGAAGAAGCCACGCCGGGTGACAAAGACCAGATCGCTAGAGCCGAATGCCAGCTGGGAATGTTGAATAGGCGCCCGCCACATTGTGCGCCTCGGCGGAGAAGTGAGCGCGATATCGGCAACATTGACACCCGGAAGAACCTGAGCAAGGACGTCGCTGGCCAACTCGTGAGTTGCTACCGGGATCAAAGTGGTTGATGCCAAATTCGCTTGATTTCCGTCGCCGCCCGAGGTGACGCCAGCCACCGTGAGGCGAATCCGAACCCAGCCGCGGCGACGCCACAGCAGCGGTTCAACAATATCGACGGCGGCTACTCGCCCGTGTGGCACAGTCTGGGCCGTCTTCTGTAAGAGCCCACGACGCAGCCGGACACCATCCTTAGCCCGGGCAACGGTGAATCCATAGAGAGC
>JBLHZE010000158.1:0-5443 GCA_047631015.1 Actinomycetes bacterium | reverse complement strand
AGTCTATTCGACTCCGACCCGCTTCCCTCATGCGTGACTAACCGCAGGCCGGCGCAGCCGCTTCACAGGCCGCCACGGTCTCCTTCGGAGCCGCTCGCTTGTAGACCTCCTGGTAGGCCTCCAGGACGTTCTTCTGGATGACGGCCAGTGAAGGCACGCCGATCCAGGCCGGAGGAGTCTTGTCGATGAACGCGTTCATCAGCGCAAGCGCCTCGGCCACACCCTGGTCGTACGGACGCTGCGCGCCCAGACCCTTCAGGTACTCGCCGCCAGCGAGATCCGTGGCCGCCTGGTCGCCCAGGTCAATTGTGGTGACTGGAATGTTCTTGCCCTCAGCGCGTAGCGCGCTGATGACACCCTGAGCCGGGCCGTCCCATACTGCGAAGACGCCCTGGACATCGGGATTGGCGGTCAAGAAGTTGGCTGCCACGTCGCCGGCCTTATCCGGATCCGTGAACGCCGCCTCCTTGATCGTGACGTCTGGGCGGTTGGCCACGAACCAGTCCTTGACTCCCTTGGTGCGCTCGTTGGTGACGAAGAACGTGATGCCAAAGTCGATCACGCCGATCGTTCCGCCCTCGGGGATGTAGCAGGAGAGCTTCGCCGCGGCGATCTGGCCGTTGCCCTGACTGTCAGCCGAGATAACCGACTGGTACTGCTCGGGATAGGTCAGGCCCTGGGCAGCGTTGTCCATGAAGACCAGTTTGATACCGGCCTCTGACACCTTGGCGTACGCGGGAGCCGTGGCTACGTCGTCGACAGGGATCGTGATGATACCGCTGGGCTTCTGCTGGATGGTGTTCTCGATATCGGCAATCTGACGGTCGACCTTGAACTGGGCGTCCGTCGTGCTGATGATCTCTACGCCGTACTCGTCGAAAGTGTCAGTAAGACCCGCGATCTGCGCCTTCGACCAGTCGTTCATGAACTGGAAGACGAGGCCGACAGTGAAGTTTCCGGCCTTTACCTGGGCGGCTTCCTCGTCAGTGAGGGCCACGTCGTCGGGCGAGGCTGCGGGCTCGCCATTCGGACCCTGGCCGACGATTCCCTGCGGCTGAAGTGCAGTTGCGTCCTCGCCACAGAAGTCGGGAGCGGCACTGCTTTCTGGGGCAGCCTCACTCTCCTCAGATGAGGCCGCTGCTGCTGCAGAGGTCTCGCTCGAATCACTGGAACCGCCGCCACACGCTGCGGTGAGCAGCAAGGCGATGGAAGCGGGAACCAGTAGCAGGGCCTTCATTGGCCGGTTGCTTGTTCTGGTCATGGGACTCCTTAATTTGTCGTCTTGCCCGAGGGCAAGGTTCCTATGCACACGAATGCCACCGGCCGAGCCGCTGACAACTAATCAAATTGCGCACATCTTGTGCGCCCTATGGAGTGTATATCTTTTACCGTAGGCTACGATAGACAAAGGTCACAATGTTATAACAAGTCGGGAGTAACTGTTCAAGTCGGCCCGTTGCGTGATGGTTGCGGGCTGGCGCCGAGGGCGGGGATCCTGGGTTGACCGGTGAAGAGGTCACGGAGTACGGCCATGGCGCTTTGGCCGTGTTCGCGTGCGGTGCTGAGCTAGGGCCGGACGTCGAAAAAGGCGTGGGTCCCAGTCTCTGAGCGCCACCCGCCGCTGATCTGCTGTTGGAGCTTGACCATCCTCACGTCACGTTCGGCCTGGTTGTTGTCGAACGGGACGCAGAATTCGGTCGCGAACCGCCGGACGTCGGCGCGGTAGGTTTCGGGTCGAGCGAGCAATGATCCCGCCCGACCCCGTGCCGGTCTGCCGCGGTTGCAGGTTCGTGATGGAGGCAGGTTGAGCTTGTTGCCCTCACCCATCAGGGTGTTGCAACGCGTGCCGAACGTGGCGAGCAGGCAGGCAGGGTTGTCGTGCCGCCTACCCTCGGCCACGTGCAGTTTGGGATTCACCCCGTTTTTGGGTCAAGGGTTGTGAGAGTTGAGGCATAGTTCTCTCGGGAGGAAAATACTATGCCGATGCAATATTCGACTCGGTTTCGTCTTTTACTGTGTTAACGCTTGGTAGCGAGTGAAAGTGTGAGGTCGATCAGTGTCGCTACCGGTGTGAGGGAAGCGTCGTTGTTCCGGTGGGGAAAGCGATCACTCATTAGATGCCAGTCACTTACCGGGAAATAACACGCAGGAGAGGTTCCAGCTGCGGCCAGCGAAGAAGCGGATTAAGGAGTTGGGGAGGGAACTGCAACTCGTGAAAGATGCGGGTGCGGTGGTGTCCCCAAAAGGCGACAGGCCGTCGCGGAAGGACTAGTCGCGCTCGGTCATTCTCAGAGATCATCGTCACGGGCTGCAGGAGTTCCACGGTCCACCTACTTTGCTCGTGTTAAGCCACGTCCTCCGACGGATCGGGCGATCCGCCGGCTCGTGTTGACCGATGTTGTTGGTGATATTCCTGCCAGATCGCGGGGCACGTATGGCACTAAACGAGTCACCGCCGCATTAGGCATCGAACGAGGACTGACTGTTAAGCACAAACTGGTCGTTTCGATCATTACTGAGCTGGGTATACAGGGGCTTCCAACCCGGCGCAAACGTCGACCAAATCTGTCCCGCATCGCGACGGTAAGTAACCTGGTGGACCGCAAATTCACTGCTAGAGGGAATAAATAAGCCAGTGTTGCAACGAACCTTAGAATCCAAGCGAGAGAAGGATGCGTGTTCGCCTACGTCGTTCTCGACGCTTTCGTACGCAAAGCAGTCGCTTTCGAACTCAACAACAGGCCACGTAAAACACTCGGATGGAAGACTCCCGCAGAGGTGTTCGAAGAGCAGATACACTCACTCCAAAAGGCCGGTGTTGCAACGACCGATTGAATCTGGTCAATTCACCGCGTGAGCTTTCACCACCAACGTGGCCGCCTACTGCATCCGACTCAGCCTGGGAACCGTAGGCGATTGTTTCCATAATGCGATGATTGAAGCGTTCTGGGCCCGCGAGCAAACCGAGTTACTCAACCGCAAGAAATGGACAACGATCGCGGAACTGATCGTAGCGATGACTGACTACATACAGAAATCTTGCAACACTACCCGACGCCATGCGGCAATAGATATACTCACCGCAACAGAGCACGAACAATAAACATCACCCTGCTCCAACTAACATAACCCCGGACCAAAAACGGGGTCCATATCAACACATCAAGAGACGGAGCCCTCCACCATGCGAGAACTACGTGTTGGCCTCATAGGGGCCGGATTCATGGGCAAGGCCCATTCCATGGCGTATGCATCCATGCCGATGTTCTTCTGGCCCGCGCCGGCCATGCCGGTCAGGGCGGTCATCGCCGAGGCGACCGAGGAACTGGCTGCCGAGGGCGCCAAGAGGTTCGGTTTCGAATCGAGCACTGGTGACTGGCGGCGCATCATCGAAGATCCCACCATCGACATCGTCGACATCGCGACGCCCAACCATCTCCACCCCGAGATGGCGATCGCCGCGGCCGAGGCCGGCAAGCACATCATCTGTGAGAAGCCCCTGGCCCGGACCGCGCCCGAAGCGAAGGCCATGCTGGACGCGGTGATAAAAGCCGGCGTCGTCAATATGGTCGCCTTCAACTATCGTCGCACGCCGGCGATCGCCCTCGCGAAGAAGTATATCGAGGAGGGTGCGATCGGGGAGATCCTCAACTTCCGGGCGACCTACCTGCAGGACTGGAGCGCAGACCCAGCCTCCCCGCTCTCCTGGCGATTCCAGAAGTCGGTCGCGGGCTCGGGCGCGGTGGGCGACATCGGCACCCACATCATCGACCTGGCCCGCTACCTGGCCGGCGAGATCACGGCCGTCAACGGACTGGCTCGCACCATCATCGCCGAGCGTCCCAAGCAGGCCGATGGCCGTGACGCCCTCGGCACCACCCGCACGGGTGGGGAGCTCGGGCCCGTTGACGTGGACGATGAGATGGTGACCATGCTGCGCTTCGCCAGCGGTGCGATCGGCTCCCTCGAGGCGACGCGAAATGGCTACGGACGCAACAACTTTATCACCTTGGAGATTCACGGCACCCAGGGCTCCATCGCCTTCAACTACGAGCGCCGAGACGAGCTCCAGGTCTTCTTCGCCGACGATCCCGAGGACCGCCGTGGATTCCGCACCGTCTACACCGGTCCGGCGCATCCCTACGGCGAAGGACTGTGGCCGATCCCGGCGCTGGGCATCGGCTACTCTGAAACCAAGATCGTCGAGGCCTACGACCTGTGCAAGGCCATCGTCGAGGGCACACCTGCATCACCGAGCTTCGAGGACGGATACCGCATCTCGCTCGTCGCAGACGCCATCATCGAGTCCTCAGCCATCGAGCAGTGGGTCGCCGTCAATGGCTGATCAGATCCGCTCGGGGATTATAGGTGCCGGCTTCATCGGCACCGTGCATGCGCAGGCCGTGCGCGCCGCAGGGGGGGTGCTCACCAGAGTCGCCGGCAACACCCCGGAGAGGACGGCTACAGCGGTCACCCGGCTGGGCGCCCAACGCGGAGCGGAATCCGTGGAGGCGCTGGTCTCCTCGGACGATGTCGACGTGGTGCACATCTGCACCCCGAACCACCTGCACGCGCCGCTTGCCCGCCTGGCGCTCCAGGCCGGCAAGGCCGTGGTCTGCGAGAAGCCACTGGCGACGACAGTCGCCGATGCCGCAGATCTCACTACGCTCGCTGAGGAGAACGACCTCGTGACCGGCGTGCCCTTCGTCTACCGGTACTACCAGACGGTGCTCGAGGCACGCGCGCGCGTGCAGAACGGCGACGTGGGCCAGGTATGGGTCATGCATGGCTCGTATCTCCAGGACTGGCTCTCCAGCCGCTCGGACGTCAACTGGCGGGTAGATGCCCAGCTCGGCGGGTCATCGCGAGCCTTCGGTGATGTCGGCGTGCATTGGTGCGACCTGGTGGAGTTCGTCTCCGGGCACCGCATCACACGCCTGTCGGCGCGTAAGCGGACGGCCATCGAGTCCCGTGACTCGGCGACGGTGACCACCGAGGACGTCGCTACCGTGATGTTCGAGACCGACCACGGCGCCCTCGGATCCCTGATCGTCAGCCAGGTCTCGCCCGGTCGCAAGAACCGGCTCTGGTTTTCTATCGACGGCGCCAACCAGTCGCTGTCCTTCGACCAGGAGCTGCCCGAGACTCTGTGGGTCGGATCACGAGCGCACGCCACCGTTGTGCCGCGCGGCGTCATGCCCATCGGAACCGCTTCCACTCGGCTGCCACCGCTGCCCCCCGGCCATCCGCAGGGGTACCAGGACTGCTTCAACGCCTTCGTCGACGACATCTACACGGCGATCACGACCGGTCGGCCAGCGGAGCTACCAGGCTTCTCTGACGGACTTCGCGCCGCCATCATCACCCAGGCCGTGCTCGACTCGGCCGACAGCGGCGCCTGGGTGGACGTCGCCTGAACTCACCAGAGGCGCGGCACGCACCA
>JBLHZE010000157.1:0-5464 GCA_047631015.1 Actinomycetes bacterium | reverse complement strand
TCCGAGCCAGTTTTTGGTGATGTTGAGTCAGCGCTTCGTGCCCTGCGCGCCGTCGTTGACTATCAGGCGTGGCTGGCCTCACCTCGTGGTTCGATACCGAGCTGGAGTGATGTTGATTCGCATCGAGGTCACCAGGTTGCCCTCGACGCGGTACAAAAGATAGAAAGCCCCCAAATTCGGTCGGAACTGTCTGTAGAAGACCTCGACACGATTCTGGACAGTTATGGGATTCACCTGTGGCCGACGATTGCGGTGCAAACCGAGGAAGAGGCGGTCGCAGCCGCTGAGTCGATCGGCTATCCGGTTGTTCTGAAGAGCACCATCGGACGCTACGAGCACCGCACAGACCTTGGCGGACTTCGGTTAACTCTTGAGAACGAGCATGCCGTTCGGACTGCCTACTTGTCGATGATGGCGACGCTTCCGGCCGACGCCGCGGCTCGTCTGGCGATTCAACGAATGGCTCCTGCCGGTGTGGCGTGTGTCGCAGGAACAACAGAGGATCCACTGTTCGGCCCCGTCGTCTCTTTTCGGCTTGGTGGGCTGTACCCGATCCTGCTGAATGACACCGTGTATCGGATCCCGCCATTAACTGACGAAGATGCGAAAGAACTTGTGCGCTCGCCGCAATCAGCAGCGATGTTGCTAAGTGAGCGACTGCCGGATGGTCAGCGATCCGCGGAACTGGATGTGGCAGCGCTGGAAGATATTCTGACGCGTCTTGGACACCTAGCCGATGATCTCCCTGAGATTGCCGCGTTGGAACTCAACCCCATCGTTGTTCACCAGAAGGGTGCGGCCGTGTTGGGTGCCAGGGGATTCGTGGCGCGGCCACTCGCGCGAACCGATCTTGAAGCCCGTCGTCTGCTCTAGTGGCTTGCCAATGGGAGGATCGTACTCATGATTGACACGGCAATGGTTGCCCAAAAACTTCGTACCGATATTGAGCGAACTGGGTACTACCCGGTTCTTGTTGCTGATTCGCTAGCGACAGCTCGAGGCGGCGAGGAACTACAGGCCTACGCGGTTCACCACGAGGCCACGTTCGATCGAGACGAGTTGCGCCGTCATATCACGGTCTTGGCCCTGACTCCCACGAGGTTGATCATTGCCCATGTTGATGAACATGGTGCGCCAGATGGGACCCCAGAGCCATCTTCGGCGTCAGCTTCTACCGAAGCCGTACGGCTAGAGCGCGTTGACTCGGTCGTGGTGACGCGGGTCGTCTCTGATCCCGCGACGTACTCTCCGACGAATCAGCCAACTGAGGTGATGTTGACGATTGGCTGGGGCGCCGTCAGTCGGATCGACATCGAACCCGCGACCTGCGGCGACCCGAGCTGTGATGCCGAGCATGGCTTCACCGGTTCGGCAGCGAACGATGATTTAAGTCTTCGCGTTTCGGCCGCTGCTGATGGGGCCGATAGCGTCGGGAAGCTGTTGAGCTTTGCAGAGGCACTCTCTCAAGCCACAGCGACCCGGCTTCGGTAGGAATCATCAAGGAGTCGGCCAGAAAGCCACAAGCCCTCACGTTTCTCTGACGCTCCTTCGGCAGTTCCTGGTCTGTGGTCGGCTGCGGTCTAGTCTTCTTCCCGCGGAGAGCCGAACAGTAGTTCCTCCCACTGAGGTGTCTCGTGTGGTGACTCCCTTTCTGGCTTCCGTGCTGACTCTGTAGGCGCCGATACAGGCGCTTGCGGCGCCGACTGCGGCGAGCCCTGTGCTGCTCCGTTGGCGGGGTGCTCCTCGCGACCCTTGGCTGCCTCTTCGACACGTTCGCTTGCCTGGTCGGCTGCGGCTCCGCGGCGTTCGTGGGCCTTTGCTGCGGGATGAGCTCGATCCCAACTGCGAGCACGTTCAGGATCGGATTCCGATGGTGCAGGAGGTTCCGGGCTGACAGTTTCGAGCTCGTCCTGATCTTGGGCGACGCGTGCTGGCGATGATGTGTCTGCGGATTGCTGGCTACGCGAATTCGTCACGAGGGCCGGTACTGAACGTGGTCCCTGGTTAGCTCGTTCCAAGATCCACGTGGCCTGGTCGCCGACGGGAGAGATCGAGTTGTCCGTGGGGTCGAAGGAGAAGGTGGCTAGTTGTTCCCCGATGCCCTCCGGGTAGGCGACCGAGACAGTCCACCCTCCCCCTTCGCGACGCCACGCATCCCACCTCAGGGCGTCCGTTTCGATTCCGCGACTAGCGATCCGGGAACTTACAGCCTCCACTAGGGGTACCTGCTCGCTATCAATTGTGACGAGAATTTCCTGCGCGCGAGCTGCCATATGTGCGCGTTCAGTGATGACCGGGTGGGCGAACCGGGCGACGTGTTCTTCCGAGACTGCAGCGGAATCAGCGATATCTTTGATAGAGGCTCCGTGCCGGACGCGCTGTTGGATCTCACGTGGCGAGGGGCCCGTTAACCCTACGGCGGTCTGCGGTTTTGGTGCGTGTTCGCGCGAGACGACGGAGATCAGCCGACTATCCACAGGAAGCTCAAACTGGTTCCCGTCGCTGTCTACCAGTAGTAGCCGTGTTCCGTCGCTCGATGGCCCCATGAAGGACAGTTCACGGATTGAGAAGGCCCGCGGCTTCAGATCTGAGACTGAGGCATCCGCTTCGCTGCCATCTTCGCTGTGACCCTGAGTGGGCACTTCCTGGTGACCCGCGACTTCAGAAGTGGGCTGGTGATTCTCGGAACGGTGCTGGGTCACGAACTCAGTCTCCTAAGACAGTTTGGGTGTATTCGTTTGCGAAGACTCGATGCGGATCTACTCGGTTCCGAACCTGCATTGCCATCTCCCAGTTGGGGTAGGCAGGAGCGAGGTCTTCGCACGTGCGGGTGTGTAGTTTGCCCCAGTGGGGTCGCCCACCGTGTGCGCGCAACACCTTTTCGATCTCAACAAACCATGACCGGTCGGTTCGTTCAAATGCGTGAAAAGCGATATAGCCGGTGTCGCGTTCCGTCGCGGGCGACAGCCATGCGTCGTCGCCCGGGATCGCTCGTACCTCAATAGGGAACGAGATACGCCAGCCCTTTTCCTCAATCAACGCCTTGACCTCATCAAGAGTTGCCAGGAGTTCCTCACGCGGTAGCGAATATTCCATCTCCGAGAAGCGCACGGATCGATGAGAGGTGAATACCCGCCACGATTCGTCGGTGTACGTGCGGTCGGATAGTGCTTTCGCCGAAATTTTATTGATGAGGGGAATGTAGCCAGGGGCCGCACGTCCGAGCCTGCTGGCGGCGCCAAGAACTGTATTTGACAGGAACTGATCCTCCCACCACGAGGCGAGTTTGCTGGGGGGAGTGGGCGCCTCGTAGGTGCGATCGTTGTGCTTGACGTAGCAACCTTCAGTATGTGGGAACCAGTAGAACTCGACGTGATCATGATCGAGCGTCCACTGGTCGAAGTTGTCTTGGACGGTTGCGTAGTCAGTTGGAAACTCGTGGGCGGTCAATCGAAACTTCGGTTCCACGGCCAACGTAATCGCCGTGACAACTCCGAACGCGCCCATCCCAACCCGGGCGCTGTTGAATAGGTCAGGATCATCGTGCTCGTTGACTGTTGCGATCGTTCCGTCGCCCAAAACGATTTCCATTTCCGTGACCATTGCTGCCAGGGTTCCGGAGGTGCGCCCCGTGCCGTGGGTGCCGGTCTGCAGGGCACCCGCGAGGGTCTGAACGCGGATATCACCCATATTGGTCAGCGCTAGTCCGGCATCGTCCAGTGCCACAAATAGATCGGTGAGATTGATCCCGGCTTCGGCGGTAATGCGGTGCGCTTCGACATCAATATTTCGGACACGGGTGAGTTTAGAGGGTGTGAGCATGATGTCGTTGGCGACTGCAGTGCTCGTAAATGAGTGGCCGGAGCCGATCATCCGAACTGTGCGCCCATCGGACGCAGCGCGCAGGACGATGTCGGCGACCTCCTCAGTGGTCGCTGGGCTAAGGACTTGCACGGGAGTAGCTGTCTGAATCCTGGCCCAGTTCCGCCACTTGCGAGTCACGTTGCCGCCTTCACTCTCTTGGTGTCGTCAATCCGAGTCGCAGTCAGTTACGGCCTTCGATGAGTGGCCGACAGTCCCGCATTTAGCAGGGTAGGTCAATAGTCAGGTTAGTCGATACAGCAGAATCAGGTTATGTCTTCGTTCGATGCCGTTTTGTTGTTGTCATTTGGTGGTCCTGAAGCCCCGGAACAGGTGATGCCTTTCCTTGAGCGGGTGACGGCTGGGCGCGGGATTCCGCCGGAGCGACTAGTGGGTGTTGCCAAGCAATACAACGCATTCGGCGGCGTGTCACCGATCAATGAACAAAACAGAGTGTTTCGACAGGCACTAGAGGCGGCTCTCAATCTGAATGTCCCGCCTGAGTCCGTGGAGTACCTGCCTGTGTACTGGGGTAACCGCAACTGGGATCCACTCCTAGCCGACACTCTTGCAAAAATGAGAGATGACCGAATTGAGGATGCCGCTGTTGTCATTACTAGTGGCTACTCTTCATACTCAGGCTGCCGTCAGTATCGAGAGAACCTGTACGACGCCGTTACTGAGATCGGCGCAGCTGCCGAGGAATCACTCGCAACCGGATCAGTAGCTGCGACCCCACGTTTGCACAAGATTCGCCGCTGGTTTGATCAGCCCGCTTTCATTGAGGTCATGGCCGACAACGTGGTCGCGGCGATTGGCCGGTTACCGGAATCTGGGGTAGCTCCACGGTTGGTGTTTACTACTCATTCGATTCCTACGTCGACGGGCGAAACCAGCGGTGATCCAGCATATGGCGGCAATATGTATGTGCGCCAGCACGAGTTTGGCGCTGAAACGATAGCCGCCGCTGCGAGCGCGATAGTAGGAGAACCGTTGGAGTGGGACTTGGTCTTTCAATCACGGTCGGGCCCTCCTTCGATGCCGTGGCTTGAGCCTGATGTGAATGACTTCCTCGCTGTCGCGCGGGATCAGGGGACGACCTCAGTTGTATTGATCCCGATTGGCTTTGCATCCGACCATATGGAGGTGATGTGGGATCTGGATACCGAGGCAATGAAGACGGCCGCAGACCTCGGGATCAACGCCACCCGGGCCTCAACCGTGGGGGACGACCCACGCTTTGTGGGCGCGATAGCCCGGATGGTTCGAGAGCGGGAACTGGACGTTCCGATGGCTGATCGAGTCGCGCTCGGACCTTGGGGCCCGGCACCAGATGCGTGTCCGCTGAATTGCTGCCCGAATCCGCGCGGTGAGCGCCCGGCATTATGTGGGGCTAGGGCGTGACCTCCTCGGTCGGCGCTCAGGTCGAGACACTTTTGGTCCGTGCCCGTGCAGCCGCAGACGCAGCGGCAACTCTGCTGCTAGATCGCCCGGCAGACCTGCAAACCGAATCGAAAAGCACAGCAACCGATTCAGTCACGATCATGGACAAACGTAGTGAGGCACTACTGGTCGAGTTACTTCTGGACGGTCGCGAAGCTGA
>JBLHZE010000156.1:0-5472 GCA_047631015.1 Actinomycetes bacterium | reverse complement strand
CTGGTCGCAATCACCCCTGCGTGTGCTGCGGTGGGCGTTGTGGGCGCGATCGTCATTGGCATCGCGGCTGGTGTCCTCTGTGCGCTCGCAGTCGGACTGAAGTACAAGTGGGGCTATGACGACTCACTCGACGTTGTTGGCGTCCACCTCGTTGGTGGTCTCGTCGGAACGCTGATGATTGGTCTCGTTGCTACCGATGCACTCGTTGCAGAGTCACCGCTGGGTCTGTTATACGGCGGTGGAGCCGAGCTCCTCGGCAAGCAGGCAATCGCGGCTGGCGCCGTGCTGGCCTACAGCTTCATCCTGACGCTGATTATCGGCTTCGCGATCGAGAAGACGATCGGCTTCCGCTCCGACAAGGATGACGAGATCAACGGTGTTGATCTGGCTAACCACGCTGAAACGGCCTACGAGTTCAACGACTCCTCCTACGGTGGAGCGTTTGCTAAGGGGAGCAAGTCAGAAGACGCCACAGATAAGGAAGGTGTATCAGTATGAAGCTCGTAAATGCTGTCATAAAACCCTTCAAGCTTGATGACGTGAAGAGCGCGTTAGATGCGTACGGCATCAGTGGAATGACAGTCTCCGAAGCGAGGGGCTACGGCCGCCAGCGCGGTCACACCGAGGTCTACCGAGGAGCGGAGTACACCGTCGACCTGGTACCCAAGGTGCGCCTCGAGATACTCGTTGATGACGCCGACGCTGACAGCGTTGTCGACGTCATCATCAAGAGTGCTCAAACCGGGCGCATCGGAGACGGGAAGGTCTGGCTGACCCCAGTCGATTCCGTCGCCCGGGTGCGCACCGGCGAACGGGGTGAGGACGCACTCTAAATTCCACACTAAGGACGCACTGTTAGGAGTGGGGGTATCGACCGGACGTACGCGTTCGGTCGATACCCCCACTCCTGCTGCTATCACCGGTCGAGTCAGGCGATTGGTAACACGGATGTAACAAACGACACATAACCGAAACGAAGCACAGGCACTGTCCAACAGGCAATTTGTGAACTGAATCTCGGTTCGCGAGGGACGGGAGTACTCGTGCAGATATCGGACATAGCGATGAGAGCGATTGCGGCACCTGCTGTGAGTTCAGGCGACACGGCGTGGGTGCTTATCTGCGCCGCTATGGTCCTCCTGATGACACCCGGGCTCGCACTTTTTTATGGGGGCATGGTCCGCTCGAAGAACGTGCTCAACATGATCATGATGAGCTTTCTTTGTATGGGTCTGGTCACGATCATCTGGGTCTTTTATGGGTTCTCGCTCACTTTTGGAACCGATATCGGGGCCGGACTTCTCGGCGGCTTGAACTACATCGGATTGGACGGAACGCTCGATGCGGTGGTTGGCGAGGAGGGATCGCAGATCCCGATGCTCGCCTTCTCGGTATTTCAGCTGACCTTCGCCATCCTCACGGCCGCGCTGCTCTCGGGGGCCGTCGCCGACAGAGTGAGGTTCGGAGGCTGGGTTGTGTTTATCGGTCTGTGGGCAACCTTCGTCTACTTCCCAATCGCTCACTGGGCCTTTGCCTTTGACGATGGAGCGGGCGGGTGGATAGGAGATCGGTTAGGAGCGCTGGACTTCGCCGGTGGCACAGCTGTTGAAATCAACTCAGGGGCATCAGCCTTAGCCTTGGCGATCGTGGTTGGACGTCGAATCGGATGGCGACGCGAGCCCATGCGCCCGCATTCTCTGCCGCTCGTCCTGCTCGGCGCTGGTCTGCTCTGGTTCGGTTGGTTTGGTTTCAACGCGGGGTCCGCACTGATGTCGGGACAACTTACGGCAACCGTGTTCATGAATACACAGGTCGCTACTGCGGCTGCTGCGTTGTCTTGGATCTTGGTTGAGCGATTTCGTGATGGGAAGCCGACAACGCTGGGCGTGGCCTCTGGCGTGGTCGCTGGTGCCGTGGCCATTACTCCCGCTTGTGGGTATGTCACACCGTTGGGAGCGATGGCAATCGGTGCTGCTGGTGGGGCGATCTGTTCGCTAGCGATCGGACTGAAGTACAAGTTCGGTTACGACGACTCACTAGACGTTGTAGGCGTCCACGGCGTTGGAGGGCTTGTCGGAATGATCGGGATCGGATTGCTTGCGACCACGGCAGCTAATCCAGCTGGCAGCAATGGGCTATTCGTCGGAGGTGGGGCAGGGTTGCTCGGCAAACAGGTCCTCGCGTCGCTCGCAACTCTGGTCTATGCATTCGCCATCACTGCGCTCCTTGCCTACATTGTGGACAAGACCGTCGGGCTACGAGTCTCTCCAGAAGACGAACGGATGGGGCTAGATGTCTCCGAACATGCCGAGAGCGCCTACGATTTTGCGGGGGCTAGTGGCGGCGTTTTCAGTGGAATGGGACATGCTGGACACGGGCCGACCTCACCAGGGAAGACAGGGACTGAGCCAAGCGGCCGAAATTCGTCGCCAAGAACCAACCCAGAGGAGACGTAATGAAGCTGGTAACAGCAGTTGTCAAGCCATTTAAACTTGAAGAGGTGAAGGAAGCGCTCGGCACGCAAGGAGTCGAGGGTCTCACCGTCTCCGAAGCAAGCGGTCACGGCCGACAGCACGGTCATACTGAGGTCTACCGAGGTGCGGAGTACACCGTCGATTTGGTGCCGAAGGTGCGGGTTGAAGTGCTTGTCTCCGATGACATGGCCGAGGCGATTGTTGACTCGATTGTTAGCGCCGCGCGTACGGATAAGATCGGCGATGGCAAAGTCTGGGTGATAGACGTTGAAGACGTGGTTCGCGTGCGTACCGGCGAGCGTGGCGAAGCGGCGTTGTAACTCACCCAATGGACTACCCCAGGGCCAGAGACGAACTGCTGAGCCGCCCGGGGCATCCGACGGCAGCTCGCCGTCGGATCCTGAGCGGGTTAACCGATGATTGGCTCGCCGATCTATTCCAGCAGGCAGGTGCGGATCCGTCGGATACCGCGCTCGTAGCGGTCGGGGGCCTTGGCCGCGGGGAGCTTTGCGTTCACAGCGATCTTGATCTCCTGCTCTTGCACGAGCCGAAATCGGAAGTCTCGGCTGTGGCCGACAAGATCTGGTACCCGATCTGGGATGCTGGAATGCGGCTGGACCACAGCGTTCGTACCGTCGCTCAAGCTCGGCGGCTAGCGGGACAAGACCTGAAGGTCGATCTTGGGATATTGGATGCCCGGGTGATCGCTGGGAACGGAGAACTTGGAGCAAGCCTGCGCGGTCTCGTCCTCCAGGACTGGCGAGCGATGGCTAAGACACGGCTTCCCGAGTTGCGTGAATCGGTCGTCGAACGCACAGAACGAAGTGGCGTGCTGTCGAACTTGTTAGAACCGGATTTGAAGGAGTCCTACGGCGGACTTCGGGACGTCACAATCTTACGCGCGATCGCCGCATCCTGGATTGCTGATACGTCACACAAGTCACTCGCCGCAGCTCATGAGGAGCTACTCGACGTTCGCGATGCACTTCACATTGCGACTACCCGCAATATGGACCGTCTCACGCTTCAGGAACAGCAACCGGTTGCTGACATTCTCGGCGATCAGGACTCCAATGTTCTCCTTCGCAGGGTGCTAGCAGCTGGCCGCAGTGTCGCCTACGCCAACGATGAGGCGTGGCATCGTGTCGCGCGCGCGATCGCGCCGAAGCAAAGATTCCGGCAGGGCCGCTCGGTCTATTCGAATAAGCCAGAAAGGGCGCCGCTGACAGAAGGCGTTGTTGTCCAGGACGGCGAGGCTGTTCTGGCAGTCGATGCTCGCCCCGATCGCGATCCGGTATTGATGCTGCGCGCGGCTGCTGCTGCCGCTCAGGCAGGCCTAAGGCTGAGCCCCCACGCGGTTTCCCGTCTTGCTGCAGAGAGCGCACCCATGCCGGAGCCGTGGCCGAGCGCGGCACTGGATGCCTTGGTTTCGCTGCTGGGTGCCGGGAGGGCCGCTGTGCCGGTGTGGGAAGCCCTGGATCAGGCGGACCTGATTACCCGGCTGATCCCGGAGTGGGAGGTTGTCCGAAGCGCACCTCAGCGGAACCCCGTTCATCGATTCACCGTTGATCGCCACCTTGTTGAGGCTGCGGTTAACGCTTCGGAGTTGACTCGGGAAGTGTCCCGACCCGATCTGTTGCTCGTGGGTGCGCTCCTGCACGACATCGGCAAAGGGCAACCGGGGGATCACACCGAGGTTGGCATCAGAATTGTCGAAGACCTCGCGCCTCGAATGGGATTTGACCACGCGGATACCGAAATCCTCGTCGATATGGTGCGGTACCACCTACTGCTGCCCGACCAAGCAACCCGCCGAGACCTGGACGATCCCGCGACGGTCCAAACCGTGGTGGATGCCGTTCAGTCCGTCTCTGTCCTTGAGCTCTTATCGTGTCTAACCCGCGCTGACGCAGCGGCCACTGGGCCGGCTGCCTGGAGTAAGTGGAAAGGTGGCCTTGTCGCTGATCTTGTCGGGAGAACGAAGGCAGCTTTGGCGGGATTGCCGCGTCCGGCGCCCAACGAGCTGACTCCCGAGCACGCTGCTCTAGCACTTGCCGAAGGTGTCGTCGTCACGCTTGAAAAAGGCGCAGATGTCTGGTGGGTGACCGTTGCAGCAGATGACCGGGTGGGGTTACTCGGGCTGATCGCCGGAGCCCTCTCGGTTAATCGGCTCGCGGTTCGATCCGCGCGCACCGATACTTTCGGATCCCGCGCTGTCACGACGTGGTCGGTTATCCCCGCTTTTGGCGATCCGCCGGCGTTAGATCGGCTGCGGGAGGACATCCGGTTTGCGCTCGCTGGAACTCTCGATATCAGCGGTAAATTGCTAGCCCGAGCGGCTGCGTACCGCAAAAAGGCCCCAACATATCGACCGGCTCCAAGTATTGAAGTTGTTGCGGAAGCATCCGCGCGATCGACTGTTCTTGAAGTCCGGGCCCATGATCGTCCTGGGTTGCTTTACATGGTTGCAACCGCAATTTCCCGAGCAGATGTGTCCATAGCAGCCGCGCAAGTGGCAACGCTGGGATCGGAAATAGTGGATGTTTTCTACCTCGAGGATTCGGGGGACTTCCTTCACGATGAGCAGATCGCGACGGTGCGAGCAGCGGTCCTAGCGTCGTTGTCGGATTCAGACGGGTAGCCTTGCGTATGTGTTCAATGCCCTCTCCGATCGCCTAGCCTCGACATTCAAGAATCTTCGAGGCAAGGGGCGACTGTCCGAAGCTGACGTCGACGCTGCCGTCCGCGAGATTCGTACTGCTCTGCTCGAAGCTGACGTCTCGCTTCCGGTCGTGCGGGGATTCTGTGCCAGAGTGAAGGAACGCGCTCTGTCTTCGGAGGTAACCGGTGCGCTGAACCCGGCGCAGCAGGTCGTCAAAATCGTTCATTCCGAGCTCATTGAGGTTCTGGGCGGCGAAACGCGCAGACTGCGGTTCGCCAAACATCCGCCATCAGTGATCATGCTGGTCGGCCTGCAAGGCGCGGGGAAGACGACGTT
>JBLHZE010000155.1:0-5511 GCA_047631015.1 Actinomycetes bacterium | reverse complement strand
AGGCTTTTGGTCACCGCGAACCGTCGCCTTGGGTTGTAGCCCCCTAATGCGGTACGCCCGTGCCGCTTGTGCAGTAGTCATCATCAGCGATGACTGCGGGTCGTTCTGCATCGCCGGGCAGCGGCCAATCAGGGCGCCCTCGTTCACGGGATAAGGCGCTTGCGCCCGCTGCTGCAGAGTGTTGTCTAGCCTGCGGGCCTGGGTTGACGCTTCTGGGCCAGCGACTACCTGATGTGGGTAAATCCAGATCTGTTCCTTGACGAGCCGGGCCACGGATTTGGGTAGCTTCGGAATCCCATTTGGGGTTACGAGCACAAAATCGTCACTCAACTCACCGACTATCTGTTGACCAAATGCCTTTTCAAACTGCTTCACAGTTCCCTTGATCCGCATGAATACCTTTGAATCGTCGACCCGGCCGACGAGGCTCTTTGATTTTAGGTAGCTGCGGACGCGCTTGATCGTCTTTGAGGTGGCGCCATACCGCTCGGCCACCTGTTTAGGCGTGGGGAAATCTCGATAGCCGACCTTCTTCGGGTCCGCGGCGCGCAAGGCCGCAGCAGTAGCGGCCTTGTCATCTCGTTTGAGCCCCCAATAGAAGGTGATCTCGTTGTCGCCTCTGACCTGGACGCTCTTGCCGCCGCCCGCTTCGGGCCCGGCAGTTCTGGCTTTGACCAGCGGTGCCTGCGACTGGGGTGTCGCCTGTGCGTAAGCGCCGGGTGCCGCAACCAAAACGCCAGCTGCCAACGCGCCCGACATCGCCCATACAAATGTCGATTTTGATCGATCTGCTCGCATCGTTCTCCCCAAGCTCCTGGTGCATGGATGGTTCCTTGCACCCCAGCCAAGGGGCCTGACAGTAGCTACGGAAGTGGTCTTTTCGCAGCGCCAGCGCTGCTGCTTTGACTAATAGTTTGAGCGCGGTCCTGTAGCTGACGGTGAGAACTATGTGGGGTTTTGGGCGATCCTCACAGCGCATCAGGCAGCGCACCAACTGCCCAAAACGGGACCTTTGTCGACACTTCGGCGAGAACGGCCATAAACGGGTCGCCCAAGAGACCATGCGTGCGGCATCGTCAAGCAGCTCGTTGCTCTACCGCAGAGGACTTGCATTATCGTACGTTATTCCGTACGGTTTCATCATGTCCAACACGATCACCGCTACCGACGCCAGGGCGAAGCTCTACAACCTGCTGAGCCAGGTCAACACCAGCCATAGCCCTGTCACGATTACCGGCAAGTCTGGCAATGCGGTGCTGGTATCAGAAGATGACTGGAACGCCGTCATGGAAACGGTCGCGTTGCACGCTGTTCCAGGACTCGTGGAAGACATCAATGCCGGACGAGACGAATCGATCGACACAACCCCCTTGACCTGGTGACCTACGAACTTGCATTCACGACCCGCGCCCGAAAGGATGCAAAGAAGATCGCGCGCAGCGGGCTGAAACCACAAGCCCAGCGACTCCTTGACGTTGTTGCCGACAACCCATTCAGCAATCCACCGCCATACGAAAAGCTTGTGGGAGACCTCAAGGGCTGTTACTCACGACGCATCAACCTTCAGCATCGTCTGGTCTACGAAGTGCTGGAATCCGAGAAGATCGTCCGTGTCCTTGCAATGTGGAGCCACTACGAATAGTTCCCGACTGTCGCGCGAAACCGCACATCTTGTGTCCGATGATATTGCTCGAACAACCCGGATGCGGGGACCTGTCGACGCCACTCCGCAGGGAGCCTGAAGTTTTGATTCCGTCGGACTCGATCCGATGTCTAGGTATGCCGTGGGGAAGGAGCTGGCGTCACCGATGCTGATGAGGATGCGTGCTGCGGTTCTGGTCCCAACCCCGGGCACCGAAGTTAGGACCTGGGAAAGAGGGTGAGCATCAAGCGCCCGCGCGGTTCGCTACTCCCCACGGTTACTGCATTACCTGAGGACTACGCGAGACTAGTTCCTGCGTTTGTGCATGTCAGAACGGGTGGTGCGGATGAGTCGGACTGTAAGTCGGGCATAAGGCCATGCGTGATTGTTAGCGACCGCGTGAAACGGTAGCGGCGTGCCAAGACTGGGCTACCTGCAAAGCAGGTTGGAGGTTGTTCCAGTCTTGGCACGTAAGACAGCGAACTCTTTCGGAGCCGCTCCCTTTTCTCGGTCAGCCTTGCGAATCCAAGTGGTGGCGGTCTCTGGCATCGTGGTCTCCAAGCCTTGCTTGCGCTGTTTAAACTTCGCCTTTCCGTTTGAGTCCAGGACTAATGCGCGGGTTCAGGGATGTCGCTTGGAGCAATCGCGCTAGTGAGTATGCGTCGAGCCGACCCCGCACGCGAGGCTCGGGCTAGCGGCGGTGGAGCTCGCTGCGGCTAGCCCGGGGAGCAGGAGTACCGTCCCGAGCGCCAAGACCCCGAAAGCCGTCCGAATGGGGCCGAGCTGAGGTTCGGGTTGCATGAGCCGGCGTACCCGCACTCCGACGTTTCCTGAGGAAGTGGACATCGCAAACTCCGGCGAGCGGGCCTCTGCCATGCGCAGCACAGCGGAGGCGACGTTTCGACGTCCGCAGCTCCGGGCTGCTCGGTCATCCGCAACCATTTCCAGCAGCTCGACAAGTTGCTGGTGGCCGGTTCGGAAGAGTGGGACGTGCCTAAAAGCGCGCCGAAGCCCGCTTGCGGTTGCGAGTTTGGATGCGTGCCTTCCGCGCAAATGTTCTGACTCGTGAGCGAGCACGGCAGCGATTTCACTCTCGCTCAACAAGGCGATCGCGCCTTCCGTCACCACAATTGACGGAGAGGACCCTGCAATCGAATATCCGGCCAGTTCGTCGCTGCGGACGATGAAAGCGCCGAGTCCAGGATCGAAACGAGCAGCGGTGCGAATGCGGGAAAGGTGGCCATTGGACTCACGACGCATCCGCCAAAGACTGAGAGCAACCGCCGCTATCCCCGCCAGGCTTCCTATCGATGCCACCAGCAACACCAGCAAACAGGCCGTTTGAATCGAGCCCGACGGGAAATGCGCGGGTGACCCCAGGGTCCCCGTCGTGACTAGGTACGTCGCATCACCCCAGACCATCAGAAGCCCCGCGGCCACGACGGCCAAAAAAACAGAGAGAAACGAAACCAACCAACTCCAAACACCCAGCTGTGGGTAGCGATTCACCCAGCGAAAACGTTGAAGAAGATATCCGCCAAGTAGGGCCGCTGCGATTGCGTAGCCCAGAAGAAGACCAGCTAATATCATGACGGTTTCGAACCTCCGGGCTGCGCTTGGTTGGGCGCTTGCTCAGAGCCTTCCAGAGCTGCGCGAAGCTCTCGGAGCTCCGCAGAGCTCAGCCCATTAACAAAATGGAGTAACGCGCCTACCCGATGTCCAGCCTGCTCCGCAGCGTCTGCGATCAGTTTGCCTGCGTACACATTCTGGGAAAACGCCACCGAGTAAATGTATGAGCGACCTTCCCGCTCCCGCGTCACCATTCCCTTTCGATACACGTTGTCCAGGACCGTCATAACGGTTGTGTACGCGAGCGCACGGTCCCGATTTAGTGCGTCTAATACATCGCGCACGGCCATTGGCTCTGCGCGCTCCCAGAGGCACCGCATAACCTCGCTCTCCAGCTCGCCCAGAGTCGGTGTCGGCTCATGCGTCATATGCGCTGTGTCACCTTTAGATGGTCGATGGTCGATGGTCGATCGCTACGCGACCGCGGAAACTAAGTGCAATGGTACCGGCATGTCCAGGGCAATCCGGTGGTCGCAGCCGCGCGCTAATCCCCAGTTTTGGGTGCCATTGTAGTAATACTATTCTTCATAGTATATTTACCTAGCACCATCGGTCTAGCAAAAATTGGATCAGTCACGGCTGAGAGCCTCGTGCTCCGGGATTCTTCCGAACCAGTGTGTGTGGGTGTCGTGGCGAACCGACCGCGACCTCGCCATTCGAGCAAATACCTCAAGAACGGGATCAACGTATGAGATTGAGAGGTCGCTCTGCCAGTCTGGTGGTAGCCAACGAGGGCATCCGCTTGTCTGGTTGCGCACGCCAATCCGAGGCTGGTACCGCACGTCCGTCGATCCAGGATGCGGTCACGACAGTGCGCCTGCCTGACACCTTGACTCATCGGCATGGAGCAGCTAACGCCCCGCAGCAGACCTCACGTCGCATGTCGAAAAGGCACGGAATCCCCGGGCAACGCCACGTGGTCCGAGTACTCGTCGCGATGCTCCTCGCGGCGATGGCAGTGGTTGGCTTTGCCAACGCCGCAGCTGCCGATATAGCTCTGGTCTCGACATCACCCGGCGACGGATCAACCAAGAATAAGCCTGTCGCCAATGTCTCGTTAAAATTCGACCGTACGGCCTCTCCGGAGGGGCCCGGCATCGAAATCTTTGATTCCACCGGGACGCTGGTACCCAGCACCACTGCTGCAAGCAACGGTGGGACCACACTCACTGCCACCCCCGCGCAAGTTCTTAGCGATGGTGACTACGGGGTCCTGTGGAAGGTCGTCGCTGCCGACAACCACTCGCTGCGTGGAAAATTCAGTTTTGCCGTTGAACCCGCTGCGAGCACGAATGCCGTCCCCACGCCACCGACGAGCGATCCAGACGATCCACTAGCCCTTCAAAACGCGCTGGCAGAAAGCGAAACAGCCAGTGCTGAGTGGGTGCGGTGGATCGGTTTGTTCATCGCGACGGTAGGGACAGTGGTCGGTGTCGGTGGACTAATCTTCCTCGGGCTCGCCATGATTGGACGACAGGCAGAGTCTGGCGCCCTCGCCCGACTTGTCCGCTGGGCAGCGATCGCGGCCATCGCGGGGACAGTCCTCCAGTTAGCTGCGCGGTCAACGATTCGACAAGACGGCGACTGGTCCGCGGGCATAAATCCGGAGTCGTTGCGGGACATTCTGTCATCTGACTACGGCTGGTCGATCAGCCTCCGAATCGTCGGATCGCTACTGCTTTTGTTCATCGTAATTCGGCCGCGACTGGTCACCACTGCCGCCACTGAGAGCGCACCGGAAGATCCCGTCTGGGCGATCCGCAGGCTGCCCTGTTCAGCCGCCGCCCTCGGAGCGGTGCTGATCGTCGTCTCTTACATGTTCGATGGCCACACTGCTACCGCTGAACCGTTATGGCTGATCCGCGTCAGCGATGCCGCGCACGTTATCGCTGCTGCGACGTGGGTAGGCGGAGTGTTCGCGTTGGCACGGGTCTTTGCGTACCGCGCGCGCCGGTCGCTGCCAGTGCAACCTGCGCTGCTGACCGTTCGGTTCTCTGTTCTGGCTACCGTGGCGTTGATTCTGGTCATGGTCACCGGTGTCATTCAGGCAATCATGGTGCTTGATTCAATCGGCCAATTGACCGGTAGTACGTGGGGGCGTGTCCTGCTCATTAAGACGGCGGTGGTGGCAGTGCTCGCTATCCTCGGCGGCTACAACCAGTTCCGACTTGTTCCAGCACTGAAGTCGCAACTTACGTCGGCTACCCGGGAGCTGGAGTCTGCTAGCGACCAATATGCCA
>JBLHZE010000154.1:0-5525 GCA_047631015.1 Actinomycetes bacterium | reverse complement strand
TTCCACGTGAAAGAAAAGTGCACATGGTCGGTATGCGGGTTGCTATTGCCGAGCTTCCGCCATCCCTCGCTGGCCCGGTAGGCCGCCCAAATTCGGTGGTTATAGACGATGTACATAATCCCGAGCCCTCGTGCGTTCACGCCGCCCTCAGCCGTTAGCCAAGTGAGTAATTGACCGGCCTGAGCGAACTGGGTGGGGTTGTTGACATCGACGTTCCAATCCCATGCTCGGCCCTCGAGATGTTCACTCGTACCGTCAGCCGAGCAGTCGCGCACACTGCCCCAGTCACGGCCAGAGGGATACGTGGCCATCACCAGTCGCTTGAAGTCTTTGACTCCCTTTTTCGCCACCGGGTCACACGACGTTTGCGGGACGTAGGACGGCGTGGGCTCGAGGGCACCTGGTACCGCGAGACTCCCAGGCAGACCCGGCGACGCACCGGTGTGCGGGTAAGGTGCCTGACCGACTGGCGGGAGCGTGAAGTTACTACCGTTTGGGAGCCGACCGGAGGTCTTTCTGAGTGTGACGGGAGGTACCTGGCGCAGCGCGGGCTGTCCGTCGTCGGAGTAAGACTGCAGAGCCCCAGTCATCGTTGGACGAGGTGTTGCCTGAACAGGAGAAAGAGTCGCCAGGCAGATCGCTGCTGCTACACCGATGACGCCGATCGACTGGATCCTTCTCATAGCGCTGAGTTTCGACAACGAAGGCGTAAACATTGAGGCATGATTCACCTATTCAGAGTAGTCGGAATAGGTCTGCTCGTCGACAACTGCCGTGTATGAGACAACACCACGCTGTAAGCCGTCGATCGCTGCGCGCGCGCAGCGCCGCACATCGGGCTGAGGGCTTGCTTCGGCGATCTGCCCGAGCAGATCAATCAACTGTCGGCACCAACGCACGAAGTCCCCGGGTGCAAGTTCGCTTTCGCGTAAGACCACATTCAGCGGTTCGCCCTTAGCCCACTCGAAAGCGGCCATGGAGAACCCGGCATTGGGTGCGCGAGTAAAATCGAGATGGTGATTGGATTCGCGCTCGGCGAGCTCAATGGCTAGCTCGCTTTGGTCAGCCAGAGCCGCCCGGAGAGCCGGTGAGTTCGGAATCGGCGGGGTTGCACCGCCATCGTCAGCTCCTCGGCTTTCGTACACCAAAGCTGCAGCTGCCCCCGCCAACTCGGCCGCCGTCAGTCCGTCCCAGATCTCTTCCCGGAGGCATTCGGCAGCGAGCAGATCTTGGTCTGAGTACAGCCGCGCCAAGAGGCCACCCGCGGGGGTAGCTTCTAGCTTCCCCTCGGGACCTTTCTCGAGGTAGCCGAGGTTCTCAAGCAGAGCACAGACTCGGTCAAACTGTCGTGCGATCGTGTTAGTTCTGGTTTCAACCTTCTTACGAAGCTGAGCAGTCTCTCGCTCCAGGCGGTGGTAGCGCTCCCCCCATCGGGCATGTGCCTCACGGTCGTTACAGCCGTGACACGGATGTGCCCTTAGCGCCAGGCGCAGTGCGGTGATTTCAGCGTCGTCCTCCGATGCCTGAGTCCGTTTACGCGGACGCTTGAGATCGAGAGCGGCCGTCTTTTCGCCTAAAGTTCGGGAGAGATCACGACGCCAGTTTGCGCTGCGGGAGTCAAAGTTTCGAGGAACCTTCATCCGCGCGATGGATTCAATGCCGTGCGGTGTGTCAGCGCTCGATACCTTCTTCACGCGCCGATCAAGGGTGAGGACCCCGACGCGGGGTTCCGGATCATTCGGTCGAGCTACCTCTACCACCAGAGCAGGCCCTACCCGTCGCCCGGTTGGGAGCACCACGATGTCGCCCATACGCAGATTCGCCAGCGCCGATGCGGCTGCGACCCGTCTGTCCGCGGCCGAATTCTTCGATATTGCTCGTTCCCGAGCGGCTAGTTGGGCACGGAGCTCCGCGTACTCGCCGAAGTCCCCGAGGTGACATTGCATGGACTCGCGGTAGCCGGCGAGGGCCTCGTCATGTTTGCGGATTTGACGGGCGATTCCAACCACGCCGGCATCAGCCTGGTATTGCGCGAACGATGTCTCGAGAAGCTCGCGTGCTGCTTGCGCTCCCAGGCGGGTAATCAGGTTAATCGCCATGTTGTAGGACGGGCGGAACGAGGATCGCAGCGGATAAGTTCTCTTCGACGCCAACCCAGCCAGGCTGTGTGGATCTAACCCGGTGTGCCAGGTGGTGACGGCGTGACCTTCCGTATCGATTCCGCGGCGACCGGCTCGACCAGTGAGTTGGGTGTATTCCCCGGCGGTGATGTCGGCATGAGCCGAGCCGTTCCACTTGACCAGACGCTCCAGGACAACACTGCGGGCAGGCATATTGATCCCAAGAGCGAGTGTCTCCGTGGCAAATACAGCCTTGGTGAGGCCCAGACTGAACAGCTCTTCGACGGTCTCTTTGAATAGCGGTAACATCCCGGCGTGGTGAGCGGCCAGCCCACGTTCGAGCGCATCGCGCCACTCGTAGTAGCCGAGTACGTTGAGATCATCCCCGGGTAGTTCGCGGCACCGTTCATCAACGTACTCGCGGATGGTTCGGCGCTCATGTTCGTTCGTGAGGCGTAGACCGGCATTGAGGCACTGTTTGACGGACTCATCGCACCCTCGTCGGCTGAAGACGAACATGATCGCTGGTAGCAGTTCGTACCGGTCCAACCGCTCCAATACGACCGATCGCGGGAGGTATCCCCCGCCTTGGCGCCGCGGCGCTCCCGTCCCTTTACCCCCCGCTCCACGTCGAGAGCGCCCTGCATGACCGGAGGAGCCACGACTGGCTCGAGTGGCGCGGGCATCGTCGGTCGCGAGCTGGATAAGTTCAGGGTTTACCCCCGATTCGTTCGGCTCCCCAGTGTTGGCGAATAGGTCGAGAAGTCGACGACCGGCAAGTACATGCTGGTGCAGTGGGATTGGCCGACGTTCCTCGACGATGACGTCGGTATCGCCTCGAACCTGCCGCAGCCAAGCCCCAAACTCCTCAGCGTTGCTCACCGTCGCGGACAGAGCCGTCAAACTGACGCTCTCAGGTAGGTGCAGAATGACTTCTTCCCACACGGGTCCGCGTTGACGGTCGGCTAGGTAGTGGACCTCATCCATCACCACATGCGAGAGTTCGGAAATAGCGTCTGAACCCTCGTACAGCATATTTCGCAAAACTTCGGTCGTCATCACGACAACGGGCGCATCCCCGTTGAGGACCGTGTCGCCGGTGAGCAGTCCCACGTTGTCTTTGCCATAGCGCTCAACCAGATCTCGATATTTTTGGTTACTCAGGGCTTTGATGGGAGTGGTGTAGAAGGCACGAGTCCCGTGCTCTAGTGCAAGAAATATCGCGAACTCACCGACGACTGTCTTACCGCTACCAGTCGGGGCCGCAACGAGAACACTCTGTCCGTTCTCGATGCATTCGCACGCGGCGATTTGGTACTCGTCGAGCGCAAACTCGTAACTGCTTTGAAAAGTAGCCAGCGCAGTCTTGGAATCTCTCGCACGACGTTGTGCTGCCGCATAACGCGCTGCGGGGGATGTCTCGTTCCCGGCTCTGCTCACTAGGCACAGGTTACGTGGTCGGGGATTAGGACGTCGGTGCGAATACGTTCACGGCGCCAGGTTTGATGACAACGGTCGCCGGGGCCGGCCCAAACCGTTCCCCATCGGCGTAGACAACCTGGTCTGGGGCATTGATCGTTGCCCGCTCAAAGCGATGCTGTGTCACATAGTCATGAGCCACATGAGTTCCCTTGAAAACTGATGGGAAAGCGCGCACAAATTCGCCTTTACCGACTGCCGCAAGGACAGTCATATCGAGCATTCCATCGCTAACGTCCGCCTCGGGGCAGACCTTCATCCCTCCGCCATACGAGATTCCGTTTCCCACCGCGACCAGCATCGCTTCTTGCCTTATATCCTCGCCGTCAATCGTCATTGTGAAAGGTAGCGGTTGAAACACTCGTAACTCGGCCAAGGTCGCAATCAGATAGCGCGCTTGACCATGGGGCCAGGACATCTCGTTCGCTCGCTCGTTCACCTCAGAATCGAATCCGACCGACATGACTCCTAAAAAGTATCTGTCGATGTCGTCAGCAGTACTGACGTGACCGCAGTCAACGAGGCGAGTCTTGCCGTCGGCGATGACGTCGGCAGCCGCAGTGATGTCTTTGAGTGGGATGCCGAGGGTGCGGGCGTTGTCGTCACCTGTGCCCACCGGCAGGATCCCAAGGGGGGTATCAGTCTCGGCGACAGCCTGCAAGGCCAGGTTGACGGTGCCGTCTCCCCCACACACCACAAGCGCATCGGCACCCTCGCGCACCGCGACGCGGGCAAGCGATGCTGACTCCTCGGCGCTTCCGCCGATCAACTCCGTCACCCGCAATCCGCGTTCGCGCAGGCGGCGAGCGGCGAGCGGTGCGTTGCGTGCGCCTCGTCCGCGCCCCGAACTGGGGTTAACAAGCATGGCAATATTGAGTTGGCTCATGGTCTGTGAAGGTACCAGGACTAAAGCGGACTAGTTTCGTCATCGCCCCATTGAGCAAACTCGGATTCGTCTGCACGCTTCGCTCGTCGTCGGTCATTAATAAAACAGAACGCTAATGCGGCCCCAACAAGGATCAGGACCGGGGTCGCAAGCAGAAGCAGATTGAAGGGATCTGCCGTCGGGGTCGCCACCGCCGCGAAGAGGAAGACTCCGAAAATAATGAACCGCCACCACTTCAGTAGGGTGCGCCCGGTGAGTACTCCGAAAAGATTAAGACTGACAATCAACAGGGGTATCAAGAAACCGAGTCCAAAGACCAAGATGAGTCGAATAAAAAAAGACAGGTAGGTGTCAACAGGCAGGAAGTTGGCGACAGAATCGGGTGTGAAGTCGAACAAAATCTGCAGCGCACCAGGTAGCACGAGGTAGGCCATAACGATGCCTGAGAGAAAAAGCGGAACCGCCAAAGCTACGAAGCCATATGCCCAGCGCTTCTCGTGTTTGTGGAGACCGGGGGTCACAAACCGCCAGAACTGATAGATCCACACAGGTGAGGCCAGGATTAAACCGGTAACGGCTGCGACTTTAAGCTGGAGCGTGAAAGCCCCGGCAACATCGGTAATCGTCAGCGTTACATCGCGGCCCTGCGCACGGGCCTCGGCAACGACCTGGTTGATCGGCTCCGACAGGAA
Source organism: Actinomycetes bacterium (assembly GCA_047631015.1). Taxonomy (GTDB): domain Bacteria; phylum Actinomycetota; class Actinomycetes; order S36-B12; family UBA10799; genus UBA10799. Next base: position 348 of record JBLHZE010000154.1, on the reverse strand, counting down.
GTCGAATATTTGCTGGTAGTAGATCCACCCCACGACGCTGCCGAGGAGGACTGCCAGCGCACTCTTGAGGAACCGAGAACGAAGCTCACGGAGGTGATCGGCCAGGCCCATAGAGCCGGACAAACGTGATTCGCGCTGCTCGCCGGGCTGCCCTGATGCCTCTGGGCCGCCCACAGTGACTGCCACGAACTGTTGGTGCTAGGAAGCGGGGCTGTCGGAGGTACCGCTACCTCGAGTGTTCGCACCACTCCCAGGAATGGGTGATACCGGATGTGGCTCGGCTACCGGCTTCTCTGCGGATTCGGCCGACTTTGTGCCTTCTCCCGCGTCGAGAGCAGAAGGCTGTGA
>JBLHZE010000153.1:0-5547 GCA_047631015.1 Actinomycetes bacterium | reverse complement strand
TGCGCCATCCAAGCCGTCGCCGAATCAGCCGCCTGCACCCGAGCCGTCGCCGAATCAGCCGCCTGCACCCGAGCCACCGCCGAGTGACAATACAGCGGCCAAGACCAAGACGCTGCGGTTTAGCACCCTCGACGCCGCACCGTTTGATTCGTGGACAGACTGGGATGACGTCTACGCACAAGGCTTCTGGGAAGTGGACTGGATCGAGGCGTACCTACCCGTAACCCGCGGCGCCGACAGTACGCTCGACGTCACCTTCCCCAAAAATGGTGAGGACGGGGTGATGAGACGCATCGAGCAAGGGTCCCGCTTTGCCGTGCTCAACTCGCTTAATGGCCTCGACGCAGCAGGGGAATATGTGCTCAAACGCAACCCGCTCGCTGACGCAAGCAGGAAGCCGAGCGCGTCATCCGATGGGCGCGTCTACTTCATCCCGTCGGCGGGCGACGCCCAGGCAGAACTCCTGCTATCCACGGGAGGATCGACGATTTTCACCCTGGATAGCGCCCGCGGCGTCTCTATCTCAGGACTAACCATATCTGCGGCGAGGCAGTCTGCGATTGCTCTCGCCGACAGTGCAGATATCGAACTCAGGGACCTCATCTTCTCCAACACGGGTAGAAACGCGATCGAGGCGAGCGAGGCGCAGCGCACGTATGTCACCAAGTCGAGTTTTCAGCACCTGGGCTGTCGCGCTATCTCAATCGATGGCGGAAACAGGGCAACACTGACCCCGAGCGGCAACGTCCTCGCGGACAACTCCGTGAGCGAGTCGCCGCGCCGCTCACTGCACTACTGTGAAGCTTTTGAGTTAAGCGGCGTGGGCCAGACTATGAGTAATAACCTCATCCACACGTCCCCCTCGGCGGTCGTCGAACTGACGGGAAACGACCACGTCATCGAGAAGAACCGCATTCACCATGTCGCTCTGGACTCATTTGATACCGGGGCTATCCACTGGGCAGCTTATAGCCCCGCCTCTTGGGGATTCAAATTTAATCAGAACGTAATTGCCTACGTTGGCTACAAGTCCCAGGCCTGTTCAGCGTCGACGTCCTGCTTCCTTACGGGCATCTACGCGGACGACGGCTCCTATGGCTTCGACGCGACCGAGAACCTCATCTACATACCCGACATTGATCGCCCCATACCGGCGGGCCATGACCCAGATTGGTATTCAGAACAGATCGACACGGTGGGGGTCTTCGTCAATGGTGGCTCACGGAACAACATAGGTCGAAATACTGTGGTCGGTGCCGACTACCTCTACTCGACCACTGGCGGCTTTTTAGAGGAATACGGCACTGGTGCGGAACCGCCCATGGCGGACGACAGCGACTTCTGGGACGACATGCATGAACTCCGTTGGAACCGGCCACCTTTCTCCACCGCGTACCCGCAGCTTGCCACGATGCTCGACACCGTCGATATCGAAACGTGCAACACGGACCCGCGCTGCACGGTGGCGCCCTTCGGCGAAACCGTCGCTGACAATGTGGGCCTCGATATTGCAAGCCAACTGGGCTATGCGCTGCCTGAGGTTGGGGGCGGCCGCGACTATAGCCAGCCGTTCCCCGCAGTGCACTTTGCTGGGCTAGAGACCAATCTTTTTTGCGGCGGTGACGTCGTGCCGTCCAAGACGCTAGGAAACACGAACTGCACCGCGGCGGAAGGGGAAGAAAAGCTCGCAGCGGCATTGGCGACTATTGAGGAGATGCTTACTACGTCAGCACGAACTCGGTAGATCTGCCGTCGTAGTGAGGGTCGAGCCTACGCTCGGAATCCAGCTCGCGCCCACCTGATGACCCGTCTCCAGCTCTACCAGTAGCGCCAAGGGTGTGCGGAAGTTAGGTAGACAGACAAGCAGGCCGACCGATACCGGCCGACCTGCCCACTGCAGTCTTGGTTTACCTCACCGCACAATTAGTCAGGCTAGATCGAAACGATCCGCATCCATTACTTTGCTCCAGGCAGCAGCAAAGTCGCGAACGAACTTGGCCTTCGCATCCGACGCGGCATAGACCTCGGCCAGAGCTCGCAGCTGCGAGTTGGAGCCAAACACTAGGTCAACCCGACTGGCGGTCCATTTCACGTGTCCCGTCTGGCGATCCCGCCCCTCGTAAAGTTCCTCGGCATCTGAGGTCGGTTCCCACACCGTTCCCATATCGAGCAGGTTCACGAAGAAGTCATTAGTCAATGCGTCTGATCGGTCGCTCAGAACTCCAACATCGGAGCCATCGAAGTTGGCATTCAGCGCGCGCAAGCCGCCAATAAGAGCCGCCGTCTCAGGCGCAGTCAAGGTCAGGAGACTAGCGCGGTCGATAAGCAGTTCCTCCGCCGTCGCCCGCAGACCCTTACCCAGATAGTTGCGGAATCCGTCAGCCCTCGGCTCCAGCGCAGAGAATGACTCGATATCTGTCTCTTCCTGGGTGGCGTCAGTGCGGCCAGGTACAAACTGCACGGTCACGCCCTGCCCAGCGTTCTTTGCGGCCTGTTCAACAGCCGCACTCCCGCCGAGCACAATCAAATCAGCAAGCGAAACCTGCTTCTTGCCAGCAGGCTGCGCATCGTTGAACTCACGCTGAACGCCTTCTAAGACCCGCAGAACTTTCGCCAGCTCGACCGGATTGTTTACTTCCCAGTCGCACTGCGGCTCAAGTCGAACGCGAGCACCGTTTGCACCACCACGCTTATCGCTGTCACGGTACGTCGATGCTGACGCCCATGCAGTCGAAATCAGCTGCGAGATCGACAACCCGGCAGCAAGAATCTTGCTCTTCAGACCGGATACATCGCCGTCGTCGACCAACTCGTGGGTGACCGCTGGGATCGGGTCCTGCCAGATCATCTCCTGCGACGGAACCTCTGGGCCGAGGTAGCGAGCAATCGGTCCCATGTCTCGATGGGTGAGCTTGAACCATGCTCTCGCGAACGCGTCGGAGAGCTCCTCCGGATGCTCGTAGAAGCGTCGTGAGATCGGCTCGTAGATCGGATCTACTCGCAAGGCTAGATCGGTAGTGAGCATGACGGGAGGATGTTTCTTTGCCGGATCCTGCGGATCCGGAACGGTTGTCGCAGCTGCCGGGTCAGTGGGAATCCACTGCCACGCACCAGCTGGGCTCTTCGTCTTCTCCCACTCGTACCCAAAAAGAGTCTCAAAATAACTGTTATCCCAGGTGATCGGGCTTGGAGTCCAAGCGCCTTCGAGGCCGCTGGAGATGGTGTCATCGCCGCTGCCAGTCCCAAAGCTGTTCTTCCACCCCAGTCCCTGCTCTTGCATCGGTGCACCGTCTGGCGCTTCACCGCCATATTCGTTGGGATCTGCTGCTCCGTGAGTCTTACCGAACGTGTGGCCACCAGCGATCAGGGCAACGGTCTCTTCATCGTTCATCGCCATCCGACGGAATGTTTCACGAATATCGCGAGCCGAAGCAAGTGGATCCGGATTGCCATTCGGCCCTTCGGGGTTCACGTAGATCAGCCCCATTTGCACCGCGGCCAGCGGGTTGTCTAGTTCGCGATCACCCGTGTACCGCTCGTCGGCAAGCCACTCCGCTTCGCTACCCCAGTTAATTTCTTCAGGCTGCCACACGTCTTCCCGGCCGCCGGCGAACCCGAAGACCTTGAAGCCCATCGTCTCTAGCGCGACGTTACCGGTCAGGACGAATAGATCCGCCCACGAAATCTTTTGACCGTACTTCTGCTTGATCGGCCAAAGCAGTCTGCGCGCCTTATCGAGATTGACGTTATCTGGCCAACTACTGAGCGGTGCGAACCGCTGCTCGCCTGAACCCGCTCCACCGCGGCCATCGCTGGTCCGGTAAGTGCCAGCACTGTGCCACGCCATCCGGATGAAAAGCGGACCATAGTGACCGTAATCAGCAGGCCACCAATCCTGCGAGTCCGTCATCAAGGTAGCGAGATCTGCCTTCAACGCGGCGAGATCCAAGCTCTTGAACTCTTCCGCGTAGTTGAAGCCCGCATCCAGCGGATCTGCCTGGGGTGCGTGCATCTGAAGTGCTCGCATATCCAACTGATTTGGCCACCAGTCACGAACCGTCGTTCCCGTGATCGTTCCACCTTGAACCGGGCACTTACTCTCGTCTGCCATCTTGACCTCTCGTGTGGTTTTGCCGGACCGTAAGGCGCGGCTTGCTCCTGTTTCACTTTATTACGTCGCGCGTTATCTCGTTTCTCAGTTCGTGCAATTAGGGCACAGCCCCCAGTAGGTGACTTCTGCTTCATCGATCACAAATCGGTAATCTTCGACCGGGTCCAAACACGGTGCCGAGCCGGTAGCGCACTCGATGTCGACGATGGCGCTACAACCACGGCACACCAGATGATGGTGGTTATCCCCGACGCGCGTCTCGAAGCGAGCCGAACTGCCAGGCAACTCGATACGACGGACTAAACCAACTCTGGTGAAGGCCCCAAGAACGTCATAGACGGCCTGGGTAGAAACGTCTGTCGTTGCCCGAACCGCAGTCAGCAGATGATCTACGTCCGCGTGCGGTACCGCGTGCAGTGCATCGAGCACCGCAACCCGCGGAGTTGTAACTCGCAACCCAGCCGCACGAATGCGTTGCGCCGTCGTCAGTGTCTCAGTCTCCTGCACATATCTGACTCTAGCTCTTTTCTGGAATGAGTCAAGAAAGGACCCCCCGACTACCCATATTTACCAGCTCACACATCAACCCATGTACGTCTCGACATATGCAGCGCGGCCGTCTCCGAAGCAACGGGCCGGAAAAGTTCCCGATTAGCGTGCCGGTGATGGCCCTCGTAGTCTGGGGTCATGCCAAGGATCGGAGTCGTGTGCGGGGGTGGAGGCGACGTAGGTGTCGCGTACATGGCTGGATGTATGGCAGCAATTTATGAGGTAACTGGCTGGGACATGGGGTCAGCCAACTACATAGTGGGTACCTCCGCTGGAGCTATCGTCGGTGCAGCATTGCGTGCCGGTATTCCGCCGGCGGACTTCCACGCGACCATGCGCGGCGAGCCCGTGGCTGCTAGATCAGCGCAGATTCTGACGCCGGAGGTTCTCGGTCATCAAAATGAACTACCACCGCTGGCCCAGGATGCTCTCACCAACGCTCGGCTAACCGGATTGAGTGTGATCACGCAAATCGCCAAGAATCCCCTGTCGACCCACCCCATACCCTTGGTGGCCGCCGCACTACCCGAAGGCCGCTTGAATAGCGATTTTGTGAGGAACAAGATAATAAATCTTATGGGCGAGGAATGGCCCAGCGAGCCGCTCCTTGTCGTTGCCACGCGGATGGACAACGGTCACCGAGTCGTCTTGACTAATAAAAGTCGTGTGCAAACCGATCTTCCCACGGCGGTCGCGGCCTCTTGTGCTATCCCCTTGGTCTTCAAGCCCGTAACAATTGATGACACCAAATACGTTGATGGTGGCCTAGCTTCATCGACCAACGCTGACATTTTGCTGCGCCACGAACTCGATGCCGTCATTATCCTGGCTCCCCTATCTACCGGATCTGCCGTCACGCCAACGCTTTCGGGACCCATGCGCCAGAC
>JBLHZE010000152.1:0-5577 GCA_047631015.1 Actinomycetes bacterium | reverse complement strand
TGCCTGCATTGTTCTATGCCGAGGACAGGAGACACTGAGGGGGTGCCCTCTGCCGATAGCAAGAAGAGCCTGACGCGCGAGCAGCAGGCGCAAGCCACGGCTGTGGAACTGCTTGAGGCAGTCATCGCAAACCACTCCAGTGCTGAGGACCGCCCCCAGCAGTCCGAGATGGCGCGGTTAGTGGCCTCGGCAGTGGTCACGGGTGAGCCGCTGGTCGTACAGGCCGGGACGGGAACGGGTAAGTCGCTCGCCTACCTGTGTGGTGCCTTGGGTGCTGACGCGAAGGTCGTGGTGTCGACTGCGACTCGGCAACTCTCGGATCAACTCGTGGCCAGCGATGTACCACTGATCGCTGACGTCTCCCGGAGGGTACTCGGACGGGGGATTAGCGCGGTTTCGTTGAAGGGGCGTTCCAACTACCTGTGCTTCGCCAAGATTGATGAGCTGCGGCGGTTAGATGATCAGGCTCCACCACAAAGCGATGACATCGAGCAAGAAGAAGCGCTCGACCTTGGGATCGAGGTCCCCGTCATCGAAACTGAGCCGACTCAACCGCCTCGGCGTCCCTCCTCGGCCGATCTTGTCGCACTCAACGAGCTGCTGGATTGGGCTGAATCCAAGCCGAAGTCCGGAGACCGATCGGATGGTCCCACCGTTCCTGAGCGGGTATGGACACAGGTATCGACAGATGCCGCCGGTTGTCCAGGTGCGCGCGTGTGTGCTTTCGGTGAGGATTGTCTGGCGGAGGCAGCCCGCGCGCGTGCGAGAGTTTCCGACGTGGTGGTCGCCAACCATGCACTTTTGGCTGTCGATTTGGTTTCGCCAAATCCGATCCTGGACGACCGCGATGTCATTGTGGTTGATGAGGTTCATGAGCTACAGGACTACTTGTCATCTGCGTGGGGGGCCGAGATTTTTTCGGGCACGATGGAGCGGATTGTGCTCAACGCCAGCCGACGTATTCCCCGGAGCGAGCAAGAAGCGGGTCTGAAGGCGAAAGCAGCGTTGTCCGATGTTTCCGCGGTGATTACTGCGCTGACTAATCTGCCTGATCAACGGTGGGAAGGGGAGCTACCCGCTGACCTAGCCGGACCTATGGAATCACTGGAGAAGCGAGCCGCCGCTCTGTCCAATACCTTGGATGCGCTGGCCAAAAAAGAGGCGAGCGCCGAGGCGGTAGCGACACCGCAGACAACAGCCCTGCAGCTTGCCAAAAGCCAGCTAGGGGATCTCGCCGACGCACTGGCAGCCGTTCGCAAACCGAGTCCCACGATGGTGCGCTGGTCCTCGCAAGATCGGGATGGGGGACCAGCGGTACTTCGCGCTGCGCCGTTGGAAGTTGGTCATCAGTTCCGAGAGCGGGTGGGTTCCCGTGGCCTGATTGCGACGTCAGCCACGGCTAGTGTGGCCGGAGATTTCGAGCCGACTGCCGCGATGATGGGTTTGCTAGATCCGCCAGCACAGGGGCTGGATGGCGAACCCATCGCTGATCAGTGGCACGGGGTTGACGTGGGAAGTCCGTTTGACTATGAACGGCAAGCGATCCTCTATGTACCCACTGATATTCCCGAACCTGTGGGCAAAGAACGGGCTGACCACACCGCCGCAGTTCTTGATGAGCTCACAGACTTAGTGCAAGCAGCAGGGGGGAGGACACTAGCGCTATTCACGACGACGAATGCGGCGCGGAATGCATCCGCTCATCTGCGCAGACACACGAAGTTCACGATCCTGGAACACGGTGAGCTCCCTGCCGCCGTGCTCGCACAGGAATTCGCTGATGATGGCCAGAGCGTCTTGTGCGCAACGATGGGGATGTGGGCAGGACTCAACATTGTCGGCTCAGCGTGCACCCTCGTGGTGATCGATAAGATTCCATTCGCGCCAATGGACGATCCGTTGAGTGCGGCTCGGCGCGCGCATGCCGACCAGTGTGGTCGCAACGGATTTCGCGAGGTGTTCGTTAATCAGGCGGCTCTGATGCTGACCCAGGGATCCGGCCGCTTGATCCGTAGCACTCAGGACCGTGGAGTGGTTGCGATCCTGGATCCGCGCCTTCATACGAAGGGCTACGGGCCGATCATGCTGAAGTCGCTACCTCCGATGTGGCGTACGACTGACCGCGACCTCGTTGTGGGCGCCCTCGGTCGGCTAGCGGAGTAGCCAGTGGGGCATCGTTGGTGAAAACTGCACTCGATGCCCCCCTAAAGTGACGCGGTCTAGAGCTAGGTCGACAGCCTGGTGTGGCTATTTCCAATCCCGCTGAGCTGTCTCGCGGTGACGTAGGATTGGCATTGTTTAGGAGTTACGCGAGACGTAGTCTATTCGTTCCGCGCGCAGCGCAACAACGTCGTCTTCGACGATCTGGGTCAGTTCGCGGTCGGTTACCCAGCTCAATAATTGGTCCGCAATCTGTGGATTCCGGGCGAGGCATGGGCCGTGTAGGTAGCTGCCGATGACGTGCCCGGCGACCGCACCCTCAGTGCCGTCGCCATTTCCGATTCCTGATTCCACGACTGCAAACGGTTGTGCATCGGCACCCAAATGGGTCGCGCCCGCATGGTTCTCGTAACCCGTGAGGAAGTCAGCTACCCCGGACGGTGCGTAACGAGCAGGCTGCGCTACGAGTTCGCCGACTGCTCGTTGGGAGAGTCGGTCCGTGCGGATATCGATAATCCCCACTCCTGGTGCCGGGTTTCCGACCGCATCAGGGAACTCGGTCCCAATGAGTTGATAGCCCGCACAGATTGCCAGGAGGGTCGCGCCACGGTCGACTGCCCCGGCTAATCCACCGTCGGTTCGGAGGGCATTCGCGGCCGCTACTTGGGCAGTGTCTTCGCCACCACCGATGACGTATAGATCCGCGTTCGTTGGGACGGACTCGCCGGGTGTTACATCGTGGATCTCAACATCGAGCCCGTGCAGATGGGCGCGGTGGCGTAGCGCGAGGACATTCCCGCCGTCCCCGTACGTACCCAGCAATGTCGGGTAGATAGACACGATCCGGATCATGGATTCGGTCATCTTCCTGCCTCCCGAGCGGCTCTGGTCCGTAGTGCGTGAAATCCGGTATAGGTTGCGGCATTATCGATGACGTCGAGATTGCGCGTCGCGGTTGGTAATGGAGCACCGACTGCGTACGGATCGGCGATAACGACATGATCGACGTCGGCATGTAGGAGTCGTACGGCCAAATCTCGGCGGCGGTCACCTGTTGCGATCACCGTGCGACCGCGAAGCCGTTCAAACGGGACATCCCACAGCCATGACGGGTCGCGCCCATCAGCAGAGTTCGAGTTGATCGTGACAATGACCGGTGCGGGCGCCGGTGGCATCACATCGATCAACTCAGTCCAGCCCGCGGGGTTCTTGGCAAGAAGTAGCCTGATTCGAACAGCCCCGACATCCACAACGGCGTAGCGGCCTGACACGGCATCCACCCGACACATTCGATCAACCGATTCCGGAAGGTTCAGTCCAAGCTGACCGCAGACGGCGAGTGCCATCGTCGCGTTACTTGCATTGAACCGACCAGGTAGTAGCAGGCCGCTGAGGTCGTATCGCTTACCGTCGGGAGCCAGCGCGGCACCCACTCCATCGACCCACTCCAAGAACCAGGTGGGGTCGGGCCGTGCGCGCTGGCACCCCGTGCAATGCCAGCTCGCGCCATCTCGAGTCAGAAGAGTGCCGCACTCGGGGCAAACCGCGGAATCGGCAGTCCACACCTGACCCCCTGCAACCCAAACAACTTTGGGTGCCTGTTCGGCTGCGTAGGTCACGACGGGATCATCAGCGTTTGCTACGACGATGACTTCTGGGTGTTGAGCCAACATCTTGCGCCATTTTCTGGCGGTCATCGCAACTTCGCTCATTCGGTCGAGCTGGTCTCGGCTGAGGTTGCCGAGCAAGATGACTCGCGGATTGGTATCCGCGGTGACCATCGGCAGGTACGCCTCATCAACTTCTAGAACAGCGACGGTGTCCTCCCCGCCGTTCGCCAGTACCGTGACGACCCCGGAGGTCATATTCGCACCCGTTTGCGCAGTCAGAACCGGGCCAAGCTGCTCGACAGCGTTGGCTAGCAGACGCGTCGTGGAGGTCTTGCCGTTGGTTGCCGAGACCAGCGCAGCCACCCGGCCGTTGGCGAGATCGGCGATTGCCCGGGGTGCCAGCTTCAGGGTGATCTTTCCGCCCACCACCATGCCCTCACCCCGACCAGCCAATTGGGACGCCCTCGCAGCCGCACGGCCAACGGAGATGGCGAATCGCGTTCGCAGTGTGGGACTCACGGAGTTCAGCCTATGCGCCGTCAGTGGCACTTGCGCTCGGCGACACCGACCGCCTGCCTGACTTGGCTCTGGTTGAACACGTCACACTGGTGTAATGAGCGAGACGATTGAGGAGACCTTTGCCCCGGCCGGTGTCGATTGGCAACAGGTCAGCCCCAAACTCACGTTAGCTCGGTGGATCTCGTGGTCGATCGTCATTCCCTTCGTCATTGCCGCCGTGATTTTTCTTCTTGTTATCCCCGGGATTGTGGGGTTCGCGCCGTACCTCGCGGGCGCCGCTGGTGCCTTTGCGTATGGCTGGGGGTTGTGGTTCATCGCCCGCCGGACCAAGTCCTGGGCATATGCTGAACGCGCAGATGACCTCATCGTCACTCGAGGGTTCATGTTCAAACGCCTCGTGATCGTTCCCTACGGCCGGATGCAGTTAGTCGATGTTGGGGCTGGCCCAATCGACCGCTACTTCGGAATTGCGTCGCTGCAGCTTCACACTGCGGCAGCTACCTCGGATGCGGTTATCCCGGGCCTCACACCCGATGTTGCGGGTGCACTTCGCGATCGTCTGGCGCGATTAGGGGAGGAACGGGCGGCAGGGCTGTGAGCGAACACGTACCCGCTCCCGAAACCCCCGAGCAGGTTTCTGATACGCCTGAGCAGGGTTATGATGCCGATCTACTTGAGCACCGCGCGCTGCACCCGCTGTCGCCCCTGGTCTCGTCGCTGCCAGTTATCCCAGCCCTATTCGTCGTCTCGTTCTTCTTCAACGGTGGCTTTCTTTGGGATCGTGACGCAGCCGGAGTTCCGATCGCTGCTCCCGCAATCCTGCTCGTGTTCTTAGCCATGACTGCATTCAAGTACCTGCAGTGGCGTAAGTACACCTACTGGTTTGACGGTAGTGGTGATCTGCGGATTGATGACGGAGTCCTCAATAGAAACGAACGCAAAGTGCAGCTCTCTCGGCTTCAAGCAGTGGACGTCGAGCAACCGATTCTCGCGCGGATGTTGGGGCTAGCGGTCGTGCGAATTGATGTGGCCGGCAGTAGCGATTCCAAAGTCTCGATGGCGTACCTGACCCTGGCGCAGGCCTACGAGATGCGGCGCGAGTTGCTCGCACGGTCAGCCGGTACAGATAGCGCCGACGGCCATGACTCCGAGTCGACAGCCGCCCCAGAAGAGATCATTGCGACCGTCGACACCGGCGACCTCGTGATCTCGCTACTTCTGCGAACAGTCACCTTTGAGCTCCTGCTGCTGACCGGCGTGATAATTCTCTTTACGTTGTGGACGGAGG
>JBLHZE010000151.1:0-5711 GCA_047631015.1 Actinomycetes bacterium | reverse complement strand
GGGGTCACATCGATTGAACGACCACGCAGAAGGCCGTCGTAGCCATCGAGGTAGGCGATGAGCTCAATTTCCGGGGCAATTTTTGTGTATCGCTGAATGAGACCACCTACCGCAGTTGAGAGACAGGGAGCCAAACCACCGGCAGTGAGCATTGCAACTTTTTGGGCCGTCATAGCTGGCAAGCCTAGCGGCAATTGGTACCCCACTGTTCACCTAGACATCACCCGAACAGCAGCCAACCGACCTGACCAACGAGCCACCTACACTGCGGATCACTATCCTCGCCCCATGACAATCTTGGCGATCGATGCCGGCACTACCGGGGTAACGGCCCTTCTCGTGAGCAAGGATGCGCGAGTTCTGGCTCGCGGCTACAGCGAATTCGAGCAACGCTTTCCCGCTGATGGCTGGGTGGAACACGATCCAAATGAGATCTGGGCAGCGACCATCGCCGCACTTGAACAGGTATGTGCCTCCGACGCAATCTCCGAACATGGGGCTCCAACCGCAGTCGGGATCACCAACCAACGTGAGACGATCGTCCTGTGGGATCGCGAGACTCTCGGTAGCGCACGAATGGCGATTGTCTGGCAGGACCGAAGAACCGCTGGCCTGTGCGACCAATTGAAGGCCGACGGCCATGAAAAGAGAGTCACCGAGCTCACTGGGCTGCGACTTGACCCCTACTTCTCTGGTACCAAATTGTCGTGGATTGCGAAGCAGGAACCGAATGTTTGGGCTGGAGTCAAAGAGGGCCGAACGGCTATCGGAACGGTCGATTCCTACCTGATCGCTCGAATGAGTAGGGGTGTCACCCACGTCACTGATGCATCGAATGCATCCCGGACGCTGCTTTTTGACATCAACACCGGCCAGTGGAGTCAAGAATTATGCGACCTCTTTGGTGTTCCCATTGATGCTCTCCCCGAGGTAGTGCCGTCCTACGGGGTCGTTGGGATGACAGACCCCTCGGTATTTGCCGGACTCGAAATCCCGATCGCCGGAATTGCTGGAGACCAGCAGGCAGCTCTTTTCGGCCAAGCTGGCTTCATACCCGGAGCCTCCAAGTGCACCTACGGGACTGGCTCGTTCGTCTTGGTGAACACTGGTGACAGAATCGTGCGCTCAGATGCCGGCCTCCTCTCAACTGTCGCGTGGATGAATCCCGATCGCAGCCTCACGTACGCCCTCGAGGGCGCCATTTTTGTCACTGGGTCGGCCATACAGTGGCTCCGAGATGGCCTCGGAATAATTGAGAGCGCAGCTGAGACTGATGAGATAGCGCGTTCAGTTCCCAACTCCGCCGGGGTCGTGTTCGTCCCAGCCCTCACTGGCCTCGGTGCGCCAGACTGGGATCCCAACGCCCGCGGAGCAATCTTCGGCCTGACAAGAGGCGCAACCAGCGCTCACGTCGTACGGGCGACCCTGGAAGCGATTGCTTTTGAGGTCCGCGATGTCGTCGATGTGATGGTCAATGAAGCAAAAGTCGAGCTACCTCGACTGACCGTCGACGGTGGAGCGGCAGCCAACAACTTCCTTTGCCAGATTCAGGCGGACCAGATTAGGGTCCCGGTGGCGCGTAGCGAGAATCTCGAGACAACCGGATTGGGCGCCGCATTCCTCGCTGGTCTTGGCACCGGCCTGTGGTCAAGTATGCAGGAACTCGCCGCAACCTGGCATTCGGACCGGACCTTCGAGCCGGAGAGCCGCGACGAACAAGCACACCGCCGCTGGCGGGTAGCAGTAGAGCGGACAAAAGGCTGGTCGACAGCCGTCAGCAAGTAACCACATTGGCAAGCGACGTTTGCGTTAGCCCACGACGGCACATAGCTACGGGAATCGAGTCAATCACCGGAGGAATGGCTCGTGGCTGAAGTGCTCAGCTCCGGTGGCACTGGAGCTGTCTATGTGACCGGACTCGTCGTCTCGTCACGTTCAGACAGCAGTTTCTTCGCGCGAGAGGCGTACATATCCGAGTACTCCTGATCCGACAGGGCCATGATCTCGTACATGATCTCGTCGGTCATCGAACGGAGTACAAACCGGTCGTCGCCCATCCCCTCGTACCGCGAGAAATCCAGCGGCTTACCGATTTCGACGGCAACCCGCTTGACTCTTGGAACCGTCTTCCCGGCAGGCTGGACATCTCTGGTGCCACAGATCGCAACAGGTATGACGGTCGCTTCCGCCGCGAGCGCCATACGCGCAACGCCAGTATGTCCGCGATAAAGCTTGCCATCGGGCGACCTTGTCCCTTCGGGGTAGATCCCCAACACGTTCCCCGCGGCCAGCACACGGACGCCCGTGTACAGCGCGGCCTCACTGGCATTCCCACCGGAACGGTCAATAGGTACTTGTCCCACGCCTCGAAAGAACATCCGCATCCAAAACCCCTTGAAACCAGGGGTCGTGAAGTACTCCTCTTTTGTCAAAAAAGTCATGCGACGTTTAACAATCAGCGGAAGGAAGATCGAATCCACGAACGAGTTGTGGTTGATCGCCATAATGACGGGACCGTCCTGAGGGATGTTCTCTAAACCATTGACCTTCGGCCGATACAAGACGCGCAAGAGCGGCCCCAGCAAGATGTACTTTATGACCCAATAAAGCACTGAAGTACGCCTCCCTGGTTTGGCATTTGACGCGTGCCCATCTCCCCGTGAGGTAGCAACGCTGTCTCACCCTAAAGCCCATCGACTACTCGCGGCAACAGACTCCCGCTAATCGAGCCCCTATCGGGCAGTGTATGTGGGCAAATCAAAGGATGCGACCATGAAATACTCGCCCTGGGTCATCATTGGTCGTAGTGTCATGGTTTGGTTGCTGCCAGAGGTGCACCCAAGCCGATGGACCTAGATACGCAGCCACATGTGAACCCAGTCATGCGCGGTCGTTCGATCGACGCACTTAAAAGGAGGAATCGTGCCCCTACTTCCCGATGCAGAGCCCTTTAACCAAGACGGCAACAAGATCGGGATCCTGATTAGTCACGGATTCACCGGACAGCCCAAATCCATCAAGCCGTGGGCGCACTACCTGGCCGATCAGGGTTACACCGTGCGGGCACCCCGCCTTCCGGGTCACGGAACAACGTGGCAAGAAATGAATGGCACGGTCTGGCAGGATTGGTATGCCGAAATCGAGCGCAACTTTCGCGAACTGTCCAAGACGTGCGACAAGGTCTTCGTTATGGGGCTGTCGATGGGTGGATCGCTCGCGCTACGCCTGGCCGAAGAGAAGGGCGACGAGATTACCGGTCTCGTGCTCGTGAATCCGGCAGTTCAGAGCGAGCGCCAAGATCGCCATCTCTTACCGTTTCTGCGGCTGGTAATTCCAGCGTTTCCGGGAATCGTCAACGACATCAAAAAGCCCGGCCAGGACGAGGGCGGCTACCCCAAAATTCCACTCAAGGCCGCGTATTCCCTTACTCACCTGTGGGCGGCAATAAAGGCCGACATCACCAAGGTCGACCAGCCACTCTTGATTTTTCGCAGTGCGGACGACCACGTCGTTGAACCCTCGAACACGGCCTGGGTCTTGGCTAACGTCGCAAGTAAGGACGCCGAAGAGGTTGTTCTGCACGACAGCTACCACGTGGCCACAATGGACCATGAGGCCGAAAGTATCTATGAAGGCAGTGCTGACTTCGTAAAGCGCATCTTGGCGGAAGGTAACGAGACATATGCATGACAACGAGAGTGCGGGTAACTTCGTCCCACCAGATCCGCCACCAATTAAGGTGACGGACCCAATCACAGCCGCTGCCTTAGCGGGAGTGATTGGTGCTCCCCTGGTGTTTGTCATTGTGGGGATACTGCTCACCTACGAGCCCGTTCGACTGGGCTCGCTGTGTGTTGCGGTGTTCGTGGGCAGTTTCCTCGTGCTGTTCTTCCGGTCCTCAAATGACCGTGCACCGCGCGATTCTGGTTGGGACGATGGCTCGGCGCTCTAGGACGACACTCGCTTACTTTTCCTAACGCGAGGCGGGATTCAGATTCGAGCTAGATCAGCAGCACCGATGAGCCCGGCCTTGTTGCCGAGTTTGGCAAGTCGGATCTCTGGAGTCGGGCGGCTACTCCCACCAGACAACGAGGCAAAAAATGATCGCCTTGTTGGGCCGAGTAGTAGATCCCCGGCTTCACTGACTCCTCCGCCAATAACGAAGCAAGCGGGGTCCAGTAGCGCGGTCAGATCAGCGATCCCTTGTCCCAGCCAGCGCGCAAGATAGTCGAAGGCAGCGAGCGCAACGGGATCGTCAAGGCGAGCGGCCTCCGTGACGTTCTCTCCAGATACACCTTCTGGCGTGCCATCCCCGAGTCCGAGCAAAATACTAGCTTCCGAGCGCCGGTCCGCAGCCAACATCCGGGCTTCGCGAACAAGTGCATTGCCGCTGGCGTACTGCTCCCAGCAACCGCGGTTTCCACATCCACATAGGCGCCCACTCGGATCGACACCGAGGTGCCCGAACTCGGCCGCCACCCCATGCGCACCTCGGTAGAGGCTTCCATCGAGGATCAGACCCCCGCCGATACCGGTTCCGACAGTGACACACACCATATCCAGTGGAATGTCATCACCACCAAAGCGATACTCGCCCCAGGCCGCGGCATTCGCATCGTTCTCGACGACAACCGGCAATCCGACTTGGCTTTCCAACGCCGCTTTCAATGGTTCGTCCTGCCATCCAAGGTTGGCCGACATCAGAACCCGCGAACGCTTCTCATCGATGAACCCCGCAAACCCCACGCCCACAGCTTCCACCGAATACAAGCTCTTGTACTCAGCAATGAGGCCGATAATCGTTGCCTCGAGGGCTTCAGGGTTGCGGCCGACTGTCTTACGGACATCCATTTGCAACACAGCGCCGACGTCGTCCACTACCCCACCGGCGATCTTTGTCCCGCCAACGTCGATTCCAACGGTAAGACCCATCAAATACTCCCTCATCATCGCGTGACCCGCTTCCCTCAACCGTAACGATGCTGAGGTGTCCGCGCCATTTCAGCGATCGCGTAGCTGGTTGATACGGGTGACGACCATGTCGCAACGGGGGGTGGGATCTACTCCACTAGTCGACCTGAATGTGCTGAACGCCGCTTCCGCCCTCTGGTTCAGTCGGTGGCGCTGAATCCTGCTCAGTCATAACGGTATCCATCGCTTGACGCAGTGCACTCGTCACGAGCGCCATGGCGTCGGCGATCCCGCTAGCCGTCTCAGGAGACACGGTCCGCAGCACGTCGACCCCCTGGCAAATTGGACACACCTCACATGTTGCTGCCACGTGAGGATCCCGGTCTGTGGAATCTGTGGAATCTGTGGAATCTGTGGCAGCTTCGGTTGCAGCGAATGTTGATGCCGCGCTGCGAAGGCTGTCGCCAGCCTGCTCAACGACGGATTTCAGAATGTCAGCGACACCAGATTCATTCGCCCAATTCGTCACTGCAGCCGCCAGCTTCACAGCCTCCTGCGTAGCTTTCCCGACACCCTCGACAGATTCCTCGTCATCGAACCCGGCATGCCACCATGGCGGTCCGTCGCCGCTATCGGGGGCATCGGTCGCTGAAGTCTCGTGATCGGAGTCAGTCACGTTGCTCCTTCCGAGGAAACTGTTCGGGGTCTGGAGTGAAGTCAATCAGTAGCCGCCCTGGCTCGAGCTGTGCCCCGCGGATTTCGCAGCGGCGCAGCGCACTCGGTAGCGAAAGAACCCGGCG
>JBLHZE010000150.1:0-5766 GCA_047631015.1 Actinomycetes bacterium | reverse complement strand
GGGCCGGAGCCCGCGGCGTCGCGAAGTCCGGTCTGATTCGGCCCACGAGCCCGATGGCGTCACTGCGACTGACGATCGGCGTGCTGCGCTGGGGAACGAGCCCAGCTGTCGGGTTCTCGCTCGGCTCGGCCCGACACCCGGACTCGATCGCCGTGATTGATGTGGACGATCCACACCGAGCGTATGTCTCGTTCGCCGACATTGACCATCGCTGCGACCGCTTGGCGCTGAGCCTGCTGGATCGCGGTATTGCGCCTGGCTCCCGGGTCGGTCTACTCGGTCGAAACTCCCGGGCATTTCTGGAGACGATCACGGCTGTCTCACGCACCGGGGCGGATCTGGTCTATCTAAACACCTCGTCGAACGCTGAGGCAGTGGCCGAAATCATCACGCGGCAAGGTATTAGTCTGCTCATCCGGGACGAGGAGTTCGCTAGCAGAGCCCCGAAAGGGATCCCATGTATTTCAGCTGATGACCCCTCCGGGATTGCGCTGCTTGCCAGCCTTCCGGGCAATGGGAAGCTTCCCACTGTTGCGGAGCACAGCAAGCACATCATCCTTACCTCAGGCACGACGAGTGGCCAGTCACGTGGCGCGGGCCGATCCTCTGTCCCACTCGACGCTGCGGCAGCGGTGCTCGACGCATTTCCCATCAAAATGGCCGGAACCACGCTGATTGCGGCGCCACTTTTCCACTCCTGGGCCTGGATGCTGCATCGGCTCTCGACTCTGCTCGATAACTCCGAAATCGTGATGCGTCGCCCGGATGCTCAGCGCATTCTGGAGCTCATCGACAATCACGAGGTCGAGACGTTAGTGACGGTCCCGGTGGTTCTGCGGCGCTTATTGGAATTGCCCAAACGAGTACGCCGCCGGTACGACCTGAGCTCGCTGCGCTGCGTTGCGGTCAGCGGTTCGGCGCTGCCCGGTGAGCTAGCGACTGAGTTCATGGACGCCTTTGGGGACGTTCTCTACAATCTTTACGGCAGCACTGAGGCAGCCTTTGCTACATGCGCCTCCCCGGATGACTTGCGAGCTGACCCTCAGAGTGCGGGTAAGCCGCTTGCTGGGGTACATATCGAGATTCTTGACCGACGAGGCCGACTAGTTCCAACTGGCCGCGATGGGCGCGTATTCGTCGGAAGCCGAACAACATTCGATGGGTATACCGACGGCACTACCCCGGAGCGTACGCGCGGTCTGGTATTCACGGGAGATATCGGGCGGCTGGATGGCCATGGTCGGTTGACGATCGTTGGCCGGGCCGACGATATGGTCGTCACTGGCGGCGAGAACGTCCACCCAACAGAGGTCGAGGAGGTCCTGCGCCGACATGACGCAGTTGCCGAAGTCGCCGTCGTGGGTATGCCTGACCCGGTCTATGGCTCGAAGCTCGTTGCGTTCGTTGTTCCCTGGCGCGGCGTGGTGTGCAGCGAACGGGAGATTCTGGTCTGGGCGCGGATGAGGCTGGGGCCCAACCACCGGCCGCAGCAGGTCGTGATTGTTGAGGAACTGCCAAGAAACCCGACCGGAAAGATTCTACGGCGAGCACTCGTTGGTGATTCTGGGTCAGATATCGACCACGATGACCAAGTGGACTAAGCCTGGGGCCTAGGTGGCTTTCGGCGGGACGTCCGCCGCCGCTTTCTTCATGACGGTTGCGCCGCTAACGAGTGCGCGTCGCCAGGGCGGCACCCCATTCATCTCGATCTCCAAGCTAAAGCTCAAGAATGTCCGGATGAGGACGATTATCCCCAGTACAGTCACGCTCTCAATTGTCGGGTCTACGGCTACCGTCCGGATCAAGTCACCGGCAACCAGAATCTCCAAACCCAGCAGAATCGACCCTCCGAAGGATCGGCGCATCGTCTTGTAGGTTTGTTGTCCGGACTTTGACCGTCGATAAGTTCGAAGAGCAAGAGCCGCCGACCAAATGAGCCCTGAGAAGATCGTCAGCGCGGCAATAATCTCGAAGATTTGCGCGATCGAAAGCATGACATCCGAGTACTGAAAAAATGTTCCTAAACCCTCCTCTTCCATACCACCATGTATAGCGTCACACGATTCTTTTTGCCAGCTAAGGCATCGGCCCGGGGCTGTCGTCGCCGGAGCCTCCGAGTCCTCGGCTCAACGTTGCTGTCGAGACCGGCTGGAGATGCTTAGTGTGTGCGCAATTACTGTGGCCGACTAGCTTCGCAGGACCGCCCCGCACTTTTCCCTGGCAGCGGAGATCGCAGCAGCCCTCGCCGAGTTCACGTCATTGACGTCGAGTGTGCGGTCTCCGGCGCGGAATCGAAGAGCAAATGCCAGCGATTTCAGACCCTCGCCAACTTGGTCACCTTGGTAAACGTCAAACAGTCGAACCGATTCTAGAAGGTCACCACCTCCGGATTCGAGTGCGGTTCTGACCGTCGCTGCAGAAATATTCACCCGAACGACGAGGGCCACATCTTCCTTGGCTACCGGGAAGGTATGGACAGCTGGAGCGGTGGCGATGTGGTGTGCACCCACCGTCACAACGTCGTCGAGATTGAACTCAAACGCACACGCACGAGCTGGAAGTTCCCATGCCGTGCACACCCGGGGATGGAGCTCTCCGGCGTAGCCAATGACGTGTTCGCCTACGCGCAACTCGGCACACCGGCCAGGGTGGAATGGAGCGACCGAGCCCTGCTGAACACTGATCCCGACGCCAAGTGCCTCGGCGATGTGCGTTGCGGCGCTAATGGCATCAGACCAGTTCGACGTGGAACCCTGACTCATCGGCCCGCTCTGTTCACGAGGACCTATAAGAACGCCTGCTAAGTCGCGGTGTTGCTCTGGCACCGCCTGCTCAAGCTCCGCGAGTTCATCATCGCTAGGTCGCGCGTTTACGCCGACACGTGGGTACGAGCGATCGGCCACGTGCGGGACAGCTTGTGCGACCGAACCAATCTCAAAAAGATGGGTCGACTCAGCTCCACGTGACCAGTTTCGGCGGGCCGCGCTGAGCAAGCCGGGCAGCAGCATTGTGCGTATCTGGGGCTGCTCATCAGAGAGTGGATTGACCAACCGGACACCGTTGCGCCTGGGATCGTCGTCGGGGATCCCGCTCTTATCGAGGTCGACGGGACCTAGGAACGGGTAGTTCAACACCTCAACCAGGCCTATGGACGCTGCGAGCAAACTGGCCCGCCGCTGTAGCTGCTGCTCGACGCTCAAGCCTTTGCCAGCAGGCGCTCGTGGAAGGCGCGACGGTATCCGGTCGTAGCCAATCAGCCGGATGACCTCCTCGACAGCATCTGCCGGATCAGTCAGGTCTGGGCGCCACGAGGGAGGGTGGATCGTCAGGACTTCGTTGTTGGCATCAACAGTCGCACCGATCGCCTCAAGCGAATCAATCGTCGTCAAATTCGAGATCGCCATCCCGGCGGTCGCGGCCGGGCGCTGGGCCGACATCGTGATGACGTCTCTGTTCGTGGGTGACTGCTCTGCAGTCATACCAACGTAGGTTCCGCCGGCCAGCTCAAGGATGAGCGAGGCCGCGTAGCCGGAAGCGTAGGGGGCGATGACTGGGTCGACACCACGTTCGAAACGGCGCGAGGCCTCAGTGGACAATCGGTGACGCCGAGACATCCGGGCGACGACTACTGGGTCGAAATGCGCGGCTTCCAGTACGACATTTGTACTTCCATCGGAGATTTCGCTACTGACGCCACCCATAGTCCCGGCGAGTGCCAGCGGGCCGGAGTCATCGGCAATCACAAGGTCTTCGGAATCGAGCGCTCGCTCAACGTGGTCAAGCGTTGTAAGGGTCTCGCCGGCGGCTGCAACTCGCGCGTGAAGGCCGCCTTGTATACGGTCACGGTCGAACGCGTGTAGTGGCTGACCGGTTTCGTGCATCACGTAGTTGGTGACATCAACGATCAGACTGACGGGACGCATCCCGGCCGCCAGCAATCGTTGGGTCATCCAACGCGGGGTTGGAGCGCTGGCGTTCACACCAAGGATCGTCCGTGCCGTAAAAACATCGCAACCACCCGAGGAATCCAACGAACACGACGTAGGAACAGCCTCATCTGCGGGCGCGGGAAGATCCGCGAGCTCCAGGGCCTTATCGCGGAACGGCACACCGAACGCGATAGCCGCCTCCCGAGCGACACCACGGACCGACAGCGCATATCCACGGTCAGGGGTCACCGCAATATCGAGAACCTCTTCACCAAATCCGAACGTTGGCCCGGCCAGGTCCCCAATCGCGACACTGTCAGGATCAAGCACCATGATCCCGTCGTGGTCGTCGCCGAGTTCTAGTTCGCGGGCTGAACAGATCATCCCGTCGGAGGTATGCCCGTAGGTCTGACGCGCTGCGATGGCGAAGCCGCCAGGTAGCACAGAACCCGGGAGCGCAACAACGACGACATCGCCTACCGCGAAGTTCTTGGCACCGCACACGATGTCTCGCACTCCCCCATTCGACGTACCGACGTCTACCTGGCAGAAGCGAATCGGCTTCTTGAACTCAGTGAGTTCCTCAATCGCGGTGACGACGCCGAATACAACCGGTCCGGTCACATCGGAGACGACGTCGAGCGTCTCGACCTCGAGGCCAAGATTGATCAGTTCGTTACTGACTTCCCGACCAGTCGTAGTTTCTGGCAACTTAACGAAATCGCCCAACCAAGATATGGGTACGCGCATTACCTCTAGCCTTCCAATCCGAAAGCTCGGGTGAACCTGATGTCGCCCTCGACAATGTCGCGCATATCCGTGATGTCGTGGCGGAACATCAGCGTTCGCTCCAGGCCCATCCCGAAGGCGAACCCGCTGTACTTCTCGCTGTCGACTCCGCAGGCTTCAAGCACGCGCGGATTGACCATTCCGCAGCCACCCCACTCGATCCATCCCTCACTACCGCACGTCCGGCACGGTCGGTCCGGGTTCCCGACACTCTCGCCTCGGCAGGCGAAGCACTGCAGATCCAGCTCAGCGCTGGGTTCCGTGAACGGGAAATACGATGGCCGAAGTCGGGTAACGAGACCCTCGCCGAACACTGATGCCGCTAAGTGGTCCAAGGTGCCCTTGAGGTCGGCCATGGTGATGCCTTCGTCGACAGCGAGGCCTTCGATTTGGTGAAACACCGGCGTGTGCGTTGCGTCGAGTTCGTCGGTCCGAAAGACTCGTCCGGGACAGACGACGTAGACGGGCAGGTCTCGAGAAAGAAGTGCTCTGATTTGAACAGGTGACGTGTGCGTGCGTAGGACGATTCCGGCCTCGGCCGGTTCTAGGAAGAAGGTGTCCTGCATTGTCCGAGCGGGGTGATCAGCAGCAATATTAAGCGCGTCAAAGTTGAACCACTCGGACTCGATCTCAGGACCCTCGGCTACCTCATAGCCCATCGCGATAAACACGTCGCTCAGGCGCTCGGAGATGGTGGTTAGGGGGTGACGGGCGCCCACGTCGGCCTGATCCGCCGCCAGGGTGACGTCAACGGTCTCTTCGACGAGCACGCGAGCATCTCGTCGGGCTTCGAGCTCCTGCTCTCGCTGGGCAAGCGCCTGTTTGAGCAGACCACGAGCCTTGCCGACGCGCTGACCAGCTTGCGCCTTAGCGGCTGGTGGTAATGCGCCGATCTCACGGTTCGCGAGGGCTAGCGCAGAACGGTCGCCAGTATGAGCCAGCCGGGCGGACTTGAGCTCAGCGAGGTCCGTGGCGCTAGCAAAGGCTGCAAGTGCCGCCGTAGTCGCCGTCTCAACGGCTTCCGGATCCAACGAACTTACCTCAACCG
>JBLHZE010000149.1:0-5780 GCA_047631015.1 Actinomycetes bacterium | reverse complement strand
GAATGACTTATTCGCGCTACCCCCACCCTTCGCCATGAAGAAAAGCTCATAGCTCAGCTCATGCCCGGGCTTACTGTCCGCATAGATCTCGATCTGGGCGGGCAAGTTCGTCGCCGTATTGCGTTCTTCCCACATGGAGATCGGCGCCATCTGGGAGTACCGCAAATTGAGCTGCTGGTAGGCATCAAACACTCCGCGGCTCAGGGCCTCCTCGTCGTGACCGCTGGTGAGGACCTGGTCGCCTTTCTTGCCAGAAATGATTGCCGTACCCGTGTCCTGACACATCGGGAGCACCCCACCGGCCGCGACATTGGCATTGCGCAGCAGGTCTAGAGCCACGAAGCGATCATTGGGGCTCGCTTCTGGGTCCTCCAAGATTTTGCGAAGCTGTGCGAGATGCCCAGGTCGCAGCAGGTGCTGGATATCCTTCATTGCCTCAAACGTCAACAGGCGAAGCGCTTCGGCATCTACCTCCAGGAACGTCCGGCCGTTAGCTTCAAAGGTGCCCACACCATCGGTCGTGATCAGTCGGTAGGGCGTGGAATCCTCACCCATGGGAAGCATGTCGACGTAGGAGAAATCTGCCATAGGCCACAGCCTAGTTAGTGGCCCATTCGCCGCTAGCATCGGTGGACTCAAGCTCGAGGCATGTTTCGAATCGGTGCCCCCCGTGCGCTCTGACCCGCGATGAACGTCAGGATGGAACCATGGCGAAAACGGATCGGCTGAGTCAGAGCGTTGGCGGTATGGTGCTCACGCTTGCCGCGGGTTTGGGCCTCCTGGGCGTCATTGCGTTGTTCACGTTTCGACCGCAGCAGCCGGAAATCCGGACAGTTGACTACGAGGCTGCAATCGCCGCGGCCGATATCCAAAAGCCGCCGTTCGCATTGGCAGTGCCAGATCCCGTCCCTGATGGCTGGCTAGCTACGTCTGCGCGCTACCGGCCGGTCGCCGGGAATCCCGAAATCGCAACATGGAACTTGGGCTTCTTCATCCCCGACGCCGATTTCGCCGGGATCGCTCAGACAAATGCGCCTGACGGAGCATTCATCAGGGAGAACACGGTCTCCGGTAAACGGGCGGGAACTCAAGAGGTCAACGGTGTGGAGTGGATCCGATATCGGAGTGAAGGGGGCCGGCGAACCTCACTGGTGTCGGAATCAAGTGGGGTGACAATCTTGGTGACAGGAACGATCAGTGACACGGCCTTAGGCAAGCTGGCAGCCTCGCTGCAGTACCGCTAAGCACGCCGAATTACGACTGAGGTTCTGCCGCCGCATCCGGTGCTGCGGCTGGGCGAGTTCCCCGGACCGCTTCGATTCGTTCCCTCGCGTTATCCAACCAACGTTCGCAGACAGCGACGAGTTGCTCACCACGCTCCCAAAGAGCCAAGGATTCTTCTAGGCTCGTCGTTCCGGCCTCCAACTTTGCGACGACGGATGCGAGTTCATCGCGGGCTTGTTCGTAGCTCAGCTCGTTCACTGGGGTATCCGGGCTCACGGTGATCCTTCGTCGTTGGTTGAGGCTTGGTCTGTGTCCTGCCGGTGGCGCGCGCGCGGCGCTACATCCGGGATCTTCTTCGACACGTTTTGCGCTCGTCGGCTGGCCGCCGTGACGCCTTGGGGATCAGTCACGATAGCGGGTATATCGCCATCGGCAAGCCGGATCTGTAGCCGATCACCGGGCGCAACTTGCGCAGGAGCACGGATGATGCCCTCCGCTTCATCGAACACGATCGCGTACCCGCGATCGAGGGTGGCAGCGGGGGAGAACGCCCGGAGCTGGGTGTGTAAGTTCTTCGTGCCAGTAGATGCGAGCTGCAACTGGTGGGCAAGTGAGGTGTTAAACCGGACCCGGTTGACCGCGAGGATGTCTCGTTGCTGGCCCACAATATACATCGGATCTTGCAATCCCGGATGCGCGGCTAGACGGGCTAGTCGGTGCGTTTGCGAGTCGAGCAGCGCGGAGATAGCGCGCAGGGTCCGTAGCTGACGTGTCGCGAGAATGTCGCGCTGCTCGTTCACATCGGGGACGATCCGTCGCGCTGCATCGGTGGGCGTAGATGCCCGTACATCGGCGACGAAGTCCAGCAGCGGTGTGTCCTGCTCGTGGCCGATTGCGCTCACTACTGGGATGGCGCACGCGGCAACGGCGCGCACAAGGCTTTCGTCGGAGAAGGCTAGAAGGTCCTCAGCGTTACCCCCGCCGCGAGTAACTACGATGACATCGATCTCTGGTAGTCCGGATAGGTGCTCAAGAGCGGCCGTGATCTCGGCTGCGGCATTTGAACCTTGCACCGCAACGGCGCGCAATTCGAACTGGAGTGAGGGCCAGCGATGCCGGGCATTGGTGACGACATCGTGTTCGGCGGCGCTATCCCGGCCGCAAATCAATCCGACGCGTCGGGGGAGGAAGGGCAGCGCTTGTTTCCGATCGATTGCGAACAAACCTTCGGCCGTAAGGCTCTGTTTAAGGCGTTCGATCCTGGCAAGCAGGTCTCCGAGGCCGACTGCGCGAACTTCGCTGGCGCGCAACACGAGCTGGCCACGATTCGCCCAGAACTCTGCTTTGACCCGCATCACGATGCGATCGCCCTCGGCCAAAGCGGGGGTTAGCTGCGCTAGGGCCTCGGGGCTAGTGACCATCTGCGCCGACAGGTTCGCTTTGACATCGCGAACGCCAACAAAGACCTGTGTCATACCCGGGCGAGCATTGATCTGGGTCACTTGGCCTTCAACCCAAACGGCACCAAGTTGGGCGACCCATGAGCTGATTGCCCCGTTGATCACATGCAGCGGGGCCGGGTTTTCTGGACTGGTTTGCAGGGCCACTACGTCAGAGTACGCAGGCGAGATGGCACACAGGGGCTAAACATCCAAGGCTTTCCCGCCTACGATGGGAGTATGGACACGCAGGCGGCAAGTGAGGCAATGGATACAACGCCACAAAAAACTGTTCTTTTGGCAGCTCCGCGCGGTTACTGTGCCGGCGTTGATCGGGCGGTTGTGACGGTAGAAAAGGCGTTGGTGTTGTATGGCGCACCCGTCTACGTACGTAAAGAAATCGTTCACAATGCCCACGTGGTGAATACGCTGCGCAAGCGTGGAGCGATCTTCGTGGAAGAGACAGAAGAGGTTCCCGAGGGGTCGCTAGTGGTCTTCAGTGCGCACGGTGTCGCGCCATCGGTGCACGCGGAGGCTAAGGAACGAAATCTGCGGACGATCGATGCCACGTGCCCGCTCGTAACGAAAGTCCACAATGAGGCGCGCCGGTTCGCGGACGAGGACTACCAGATTGTGTTGATCGGCCACGACGGCCATGAAGAGGTCGAAGGAACCGCTGGCGAAGCTCCGGAGCATATTCGGCTCGTCGAAAACCCCGACCAGGCGGACACAGTTGAGATCGACCCAGACAAGCCTGTCGCTTGGCTGTCGCAAACAACGTTGTCGGTGGACGAGACGATGGAGACCGTTGAACGGCTCCGCAAACGTTTGCCACTGCTCATGGATCCACCTAGCGACGATATTTGCTACGCCACCCAGAACCGGCAGATCGCCGTTAAGGATATCGCGGAACGCTCTGATGTCCTGATCGTTGTTGGTTCCGGAAACTCGTCCAACTCAGTCCGGCTAGCCGAGGTGGGCCTAGAAGCAGGTGCCGCGAAGGCATACCGTGTCGAAGGTGCCCATGAGCTTGAAGCGCACTGGCTCGACGGGGCAACAACGGTTGGACTGACCTCCGGTGCGTCAGTGCCAGAAGAGCTAGTTGATGGTGTCTTAAAGTGGCTGGCCGACGATGGCTACCGCAACGTTGAGGTCGTGACATCTGCTGAGGAGACGCTGACATTTTCGCTCCCGCCGGAGCTACGACGTGACCTGAAAGCCGCAGCGAAGGCTGCTCAGCAGAGCTAATCCGGCATTGGCCAGCGGGTAAATCGGGAGCAAGGCTCTCTTTCCTGGGGAGCGCTAACGCCTGAGTTTCGGCAGCTGTGCGCTCTTACCCGGTGGAAGGGGCGACCACTGGCAGGGACTACGGGGTGGTGGACCACCTGAAAGAACGGCTTGGTGGTCATCTGATCACCGCGAGCGATCCCGGAGTGGGGATTCTGGCCAACGGGTTGCTGACAGTTCCCTTGGCGGCGTTCGCAATATGCGTACGTGCGACAGCGCCGGTAGGGCGGCTGCCCTACCAAGTCAACGCCGTGGCGGAACACGACGGGGGCGCTACGACGTAACAGGCAACTGCGTCAGACAGTCATCGCTGTGGCGCTGTTCGCCGCACCGATACGCAGTATGATCGTCTCCATTTTGGACGATCTGGGTCACGCTAGCGTCTCGACTGGTTCGGGGATTGTGCTTGCTGGGGTGGCTATCGGTCGGCTTCTGACTCCCCGACTAGTGGACCTGCTTCAGAAAGATAGGTCGGATCTGCGGGGGTCACTCTTGGCCTTGTCCGGGGTAGTGGGATTCATGGCAGTTTTTGGTGTCAGCGCGCTTGTGGCGTCGACCGGAGATGAGCAGTGGGCCTTGGCACTGATTGGGATGGGGCTGGGTGTCACGCGATTTGCCTCGCGTTCACTCACCCTTGGCTCGGCTGCCAATGCCGTTTGCGCCGTCGTCGTGATGAGCGCTGTCGTTATGAGTGGCGAAGATTGACCCGACGGATAAGCACAATGATGAGCGCCAGAATTGTGCCGCCGAATACGTAGGGTGCATTAAACGCCAGCCCCGTAGCGATGAGTGAGGCTTCTCGAAGCAGTAGCTGACCAGTATCGCCGATCGTGGTCGGTTGTCCCGAAACGATGAGGGCTAAAAGGAATGCAATCGGCGGTGAGATGACCGCGGTCCAAATGTCACGCGGTCGCACAAGAATGGCTCCGATGGCGCTAGCAATGACGAAGGCGCCACCTGTCAGATAGGTGAACTGTCGGTTCAGATACATATCAACGAGCCCAACAATCGTCGTCATCCCGAAGATTATGAGGAACACCGGGACGGTCGAAAGGCCCTTTTCTGGGGCGCGTTGAGCCTGGGGCGAGCCCAAAACTGCCGACTGAGCAGGTTCTGCCATGTCCTGAATCCTCTCACCAGGCGGTTGTGGGTTATCAGTTGCCCGCGCAGCTGCTTCGCTGGAGACAGCGGCGAGTGCGCTTGTGGTTGTCCCCGCTCGTGGGTCGTCCCCAACTGTCGGGTCCGCATAACCCGACGAGCGGTAGAGCTTTTCCGTCGGGACTGTGGGACCAGCAGGGATCTGCGCTTGGGCCTCGGCCTTCTCGCCGTTTGGGCCGACTTCCCAGGGCCACCGAACCTCCGAGTCGCGTTGCTCGGCGGTCGCGTCGGCCGTCGGCGAAGGGCTTCGGATGATGGCACCAGGCTCCACGGCATCGTCGCTTTCTGTGGGCAGTTGTCCCCGGGACGCGGAATCGTCCGGTGGGTCGGTCACAGAACTAAACGCTACGTCAATTCGGCGCCGAGGTCGATGCTGCCACGCCAGGAGCTTGGCGGGCAGATCGTTCGAGACTCACGGGGGAGTCAGGCAGATCTGTCCCAATCCCGAGGTCTGCCATTCGCCGAGCTGACACAAGAACTCGTGAATCGTATGAGCCGATGAACTTGTTGTAGCTGCCGGTGGCTGCATCGAGATTCGAGCCGAGTTTGCTCAGATGATTCGTCATGACCACCAAGCGATCCAGAAGTTCCTGGGCAGCCTCGTGAATTGCGGCTGCATTGTCGGCGACATCATGATCGCGCCAACTAAGCGCCACAGTTCGTAGCAACGCC
>JBLHZE010000148.1:0-5786 GCA_047631015.1 Actinomycetes bacterium | reverse complement strand
CGACGCCATGCTCCATCGTCGGTATCCGATAGGCCAGAGGTACGCAAATGGTTGACGACCACCGGGAACAGTCCGGGCGGGATCGACAGGTAGAACGCGTGGTTGTCATTGGTGCCGCGGGAGCGGCCGAGGTCGGCGAGGACTCGGGACAGCTCGTTGTAGGACTCGGGATCTGTCAACTCGCCGGTGACGAACCGGATTCCCTCAGAGAGCTGCTCCCAGACATCTTCCCGGAAGGGAGTGCGGGCATTTTCTTGAACGCAGTCTTTCACGATCTTTGCGAAGTCTTGGTCTTCCCAGTCTCTCCGGGCGAAGCCGACGAGGCCAAAAGTGGGCGGCAGTAGACCGCGGTTGGCCAGGTCGTAGATAGCCGGCATTAGCTTCTTGCGCGCGAGGTCACCAGTGACCCCGAAGAGAACGAGGGCGCACGGACCGGCGACTCTGGGTAGGCGCCGATCGGATGGATCGCGTAGCGGATTTGACTCGCTCACAACTGTCATTTGGTTCCTACCCTGTCGCCGAGAATGGGCGAACCCCAAGATTGCGGTGGATGTGTCTTTGGGCTATTTCCACTGCAGACCCCTGGGGTTCGCCAATTGGTGCTCTGTTAGGCAAGCGCCTTCTTTACGTTTTCGATGAGGTTGTCCCAGGCCTCGACAAACTTTTCGACACCCTCGTTCTCGAGCTCGACGAATACCGCATCGAGGTCGACACCTGCGTCGACTAGATCATTGAACACTCGCTGAGCCTCGTCGCCGGTGGCGCTCACGGAGTCACCGTGCACATGGCCGTGATCCCTGACAGCGTTCAGCGTTGCCTCGGGCATGGTGTTCACGCAGCCAGGGGCGGCAAGGTCAACGACGTAACGGTCATCTGAATACTTGGGGTCCTTGACGCCAGTAGAGGCCCAGAGTGGACGTTGCTCGACGGCACCAGCGTCCTTAAGGGCCTTCCAGCGGTCAGTCTTGAGCATCTTCTCGTAGGCAACCCACGCGAGCCGCGCATTGGCAATACCTGCCGCACCTTCGAGCGCCATAGCCTGATCGGTGGCGATCTCAGCAAGAGCCTTGTCAATGGTGGTATCTACTCTGCTGACGAAGAACGATGCAACCGAGTGGATCTTCGACAGGTCCAAACCGTCGGCATTGGCCTGCTCCAAACCGGCTAGCCATGCATCGATCACGTGCTCGTAGCGCTCAACGGAGAAGATGAGCGTCACGTTGACCGAGATACCAGCTGCGATCGTTGCGGTGATTGCTGGCAAACCCTCAACCGTTGCGGGGATCTTGATCAGGACGTTCTCCCGATCGACGGTCCAGTGCAGGGCACGAGCCTCGGCAATTGTTGCCGCAGTTTCCCGGGCCATACGCGGATCCACCTCGATCGAGACGCGACCATCAAAGCCCTTGGTTTGGTCGTAGACATCTCGCAGGACATCACAGGCCCAGCGGACGTCGTACGTCGTCATCGTCCGGATCGCTTCGTCGACGCTCAGACTGCGCGCTTTCGCGTCGGCAATTTGTTGATCGTAGGCGTCCGAATGGCCCGAAATCGCCTTATCGAAAATGGACGGGTTTGTGGTGACGCCGACGATGTGGTCGTCGACAAGCATCTGCGCAAGATTGCCCGAGGCGAGGCGATCGCGGCTCAGATCGTCGAGCCAGATCGAAACACCAACGTTGGATAGTTCCTTAAGTCGATCGGTCATTACTGAGCCTTTCCTTGGTCTCTTGATTGATTGCTATGTGGGGGACTAACTGGATTGTTCAACGGCGTGGAGTGACTCCTTCGCAGCCGCCACAACGTGTTCGACAGTGAAGCCGAACTTCTTCAGAAGTAGGGCACCATCGGCTGATTCACCGTAGTGCTCAAGGCTGATCGCTCGACCGTCATCGCCGATAAGTCGGTACCACGGTGTTGCTAGTCCGGCTTCAACTGAAACCCGGG
The DNA here is from genome assembly GCA_047631015.1 of Actinomycetes bacterium. Lineage (GTDB taxonomy): Bacteria > Actinomycetota > Actinomycetes > S36-B12 > UBA10799 > UBA10799. The sequence continues at coordinate 3,839 of JBLHZE010000148.1, read as the reverse complement.
CCTTCACAGCCTTAGGAATCACCGATTCGCGGTAGGCATCATCTTGCGCGTCGAACCACTCGAAACACGGCATTGAGACTACGCGGGCCGGGATACCTTCGGATTCGAGTTGCTCGGCGGCGCCGACTGCGAGTTGGAGCTCAGAGCCGGTTGCCAGGAGCAGCACCTTTGGGTCACCATTCGAGGCGTCTACCCGAATATAGGCACCCTTTGCGACGCCCTGATCCTTTGCGTAGATCGGCAGACTTTGGCGGCTGAGGACTAATCCCGTTGGCAGCTGCTTCTCGATAATCGTTGCCCACGCCACAGCGGTCTCGTTAGCGTCGGCAGGACGCACGATCTGCAGGTTGGGAATAGCCCGGTATGCCGTTAGATGCTCGACGGGCTGGTGTGTTGGGCCGTCCTCTCCGAGTCCGACAGAATCGTGGGTCCAGACATACGTCACCGGCAAGTTCATTAACGAACCGACGCGGACTGCGCCTCGCATGTAGTCGGCGAAGGTAAAGAACGTCCCGCCATAGACCTTCGACAGGCCGCCGACAGTGATGCCGTTGAGGACCGCACCCATGCCGTGTTCGCGGACCCCGAAGTGGATGATCCGGCCGAACGGTGAAGAGTTCTCAACCGGGCTGCCCTCTGGTTCGAAGGACATCCCACCCTCAATGCTCGTGTTGTTGGAGCCCGCCAGGTCGGCTGATCCCCCCCACAGCTCAGGGAGTACAGCGGCCATCGCGTTGATGACTTTGCCGGAGGCGGCCCGAGTTGCGATGCTTGCGCCGACTTCAAAGTCCGGAATTGCTGATTCAAAGTCGGCGGGTAGCTCGTCGGCGAGTAGCCGATCAAGCAGTTTTGCGTGTTCTGCGTGACGATTGCGCCATTGGTCGAACTGGATTTCCCACTTCTCGTGAGTTTCCTTTCCTCGACCGACAACTTCCCGAGCATGGTCCAAGACCTCGTCGGTGACCTCGAAGCTCTTCTGAGGGTCGAAGCCAAGGATCTCCTTGACTGCAGCGACCTCTTCGGCGCCTAGATCGGCCCCGTGGGCTTTGCCGGTGTTCTGCAGTTTGGGTGCTGGCCAGCCGATAATCGATCGCATCCGAATAATCGTCGGGCGATGAATGTCGGCGCGAGCCTCTTCGACAGCTGCATTGACTGCATCGAGGTCGATGGAGCCATTGGGGAGCAGATCCGTGTGCAGTGTCTGCCATCCGTATGCCTCGTATCGCTTCAAGACATCTTCGGTGAACGCGACGTCGGTATTCCCCTCGATCGATATGTGGTTGTCGTCGTAGATCACGATGAGGTTGCCGAGCTTCTGCGTTCCGGCCAGTGAGCTGGCCTCGCTGGAGATACCCTCCTCCATGCAGCCGTCGCCAGCGATCACATAGATGTGGTGGTCGAACGGGCTCTTACCCGGAGCTGCCCCAGAGTCAAGCATGCCGCGAACGTAGCGAGCGTCCATCGCCATTCCGACCGCATTCGAGATCCCCTGACCCAGCGGTCCAGTTGTGACCTCTACGCCCTTGGTGTGGCCGTACTCGGGGTGGCCGGGAGTCAGACTGCCTTCCGTTCGGAATGCCTCAAGATCGCTGAGTTGTAAACCGTAGCCGGAGAGGAATAGCTGGATGTAGAGCGTCAAGCTAGAGTGCCCAGCCGAGAGAACGAACCGGTCGCGCCCAAGCCAATTGGGATCAGTCGGGTCATGGCGCATGATTCGCTGGAAGAGCAGCGTGGCCACTGGGGCCAGCGTCATTGCGGTTCCTGGGTGCCCGTTCCCGGTCTTATGGACCGCATCTGCGGCCAGTACGCGAGCGGTATCTACGGTGCGGGCGTCGAGATCTGTCCATTCGAGCGGCTGAGTCACTGCTTGTCCTTCCGAGGGGGTGAGCCGGTAGCGTCGCGAGCGTATCGACATTTGGGTGGGTGTCGCACTATTGGGGAGAACCAAGCGGAGTAGTAAATTGGATATGGTGGGTCAGGTTAGAGTGGTTGTAGTGGATTCATCGGCGGATCTGCGGCTCGACCAATCGAGTGACTAGGTGAGTGCTTAGCGCAGAGATGCGCGAGTGACTCTGCGCGGAGACCTGCGCAGAGACGATGTGCTAGGAAGGTGACGTGTCCACCTTAGAGTCTGGGTCTTCCCCCAATAGCGCGGATTTGCCAGGCGAACCTGTTGCGGGCACAGACGACGTCGTCGATCTCGCCGGTCAGGCGCCGCCAAAGCGAACGAGTACGTTTTCTGCCTACATCGGCTTAACCAAGCCCCGCATCATCGAGCTACTGCTGGCCACCACCATTCCAACCATGTTTTTGGCCGCAGGCGGGTTTCCTGGTTTGTGGCTGACGGTCGCCACACTGATCGGTGGGTCGCTTGCTGCGGGCGGGGCAAACACCCTGAATTCGTATATCGACCGCGATATCGACGCGCTCATGAAACGCACGGGACACCGACCGTTAGTCCGCGGAGATGTCTCGCCGCGAGCTGCCCTCATTTTCGGGCTCGCGCTCAGCGCAGTCTCGGTTATTTGGTTGGCGTTGACGGTCAACTTGCTTTCATCGGTCTTGGCTTCCGGTGCGATCGCCTTCTACGTAGTTATTTACACCTTGGGTCTGAAGCGGCGCACTGCGCAGAACATTGTCTGGGGAGGAGCTGCCGGATGCTTCCCCGTCCTTATTGGATGGTCCGCGGTTACGAATAGTTTGAGCTGGGCCGCGTTGATCCTCTTTCTGATCGTGTTTTTCTGGACACCCCCGCACTACTGGCCGCTATCCCTGAAGTTCAAGGACGACTACGCGGCGGCCGGAGTCCCGATGCTGCCCGTTGTCACCCATACTCGCGCTGTGGCGCGCCAGATTGTGGTGTACAGCTGGGTCATGGTCGGGGTGTCGTTGCTGCTTGTACCCATTGCGCCAATGGGCTGGTTGTACACGATTGCCGCAACCGTGCTCGGTGCGCTATTTATTTATGAGGCGCATGCACTGCTGACGCGGGTAACCCGTGGTCAGGATGCGGTGCCAATGCGGTTATTCCACTGGTCGATTACCTACTTATCGCTTCTGTTCCTGGCGATTGCGATCGACCCGTTCATCGGATAGCGACCGAGCGGGAGAGCTAGTCGACGGTGACGCCTGGAGCCAGGGACTCCTGCGGAGGGATGGGACCCCGCCGACGCATACTGAAGTGAACAGTCAGTACGGCTAGCCAGACGGCGCACGCCCCGGCTAGATGCACGAGCACAATCAGCCACGGCAAACCAGTGAAGTACTGGGTGTATCCGACGCCCCCTTGGGCCAAGCAGATGCCCAGCAGCCACCACGTGCGCGTTCGGATTCCGGCCGGTGCCTTCGTTACGACCAAGGCGACAGCCAGACCCACGATCAAGCCAACAAATAGCAGGACGGCATCGGCATGCAGCCAGCTGATGAAGCGTGGATCGAACGGAAGGCGATTAACAGTCTCTGCATCCCCACTGTGTGGTCCTGAGCCAGTGACGAGCGTGCCGAGGGTGAGCACGATGAGGGCAACGAAGACAATCCCTCGGCTCAAGTAGCGGATAGGTTGGGCGACGAGCACAGCTACCGGCTGGTCGCCTAGCTCTCGGGATCGGACGATGAGAAGCAGTGTGAACGCGATGAGTGCGGCGGACACCATGAAATGTGCTGACACGCTCACCGGGTTCAATCCCGTCAGGACCGTCACCCCGCCCAGAATGGCCTGCGCGATTGTGCCCAGCAATGGGACGGCTGCGAGCAGGACGACCGGGCGTCGGGAGATACCTGTCCGGCGTCGCAGGTTGCGCGCCCAAACAATCGCACCAATGATCGCCGCGATTGCCAAA
>JBLHZE010000147.1:0-5789 GCA_047631015.1 Actinomycetes bacterium | reverse complement strand
CGATTGCGGTTAAGTCGAGCAACCACGAGCCGATCACTGAGCCACGGCGCCATACCTCGGCCACCTTGGATACATCGATGTCGTACTGGTAGTACTCGGGATTCTCGAGGGGAGCAGTCTCGGCATCCTGGTCACGGTTCTCTTTGCCCGCATCTGCATTCTCCAGGATATTGAGACCCTCCGCGTAGGCAGCCATCGTCGCGTACTCGATGCCGTTGTGAACCATCTTGACGAAGTGCCCAGCACCGTTGGGTCCGCAGTGCAGCCAACCCTCCTCTTCCGGGGAGTAGTCACCCTTGCGACCCAACGTACGTTCGACATCGCCAACGCCTGGGGCGATGGACTCCCAGATCGGATCCAGCCGATCCACCGGCTGGTCTTCACCACCGATCATCAGGCAGTAGCCGCGCTCGAGCCCCCACACGCCACCAGAGGTACCGCAGTCAATGAGGTGTAGCCCCTTCTTTGCACCCATCTTTGCGTGGCGAATGTCATCTCGGTAATACGAGTTACCGCCATCGATGATGGTGTCACCAGGCTCCATGATGTCGGCTAATTCATTGATGACCGCATCAGTGATCTTGCCCGCGGGAACCATGATCCAGGCATTGCGGGGTTTCTCTAACTTCTCGACAAACTCTTTCATCGTTGCTGCACCCACAGCGCCTTCGGCGACGAGCTCGGCGACAACCTTCGGGTCGGTATCGAATACGACCGCCCTGTGCCCATCGCGCATAATTCGGCGCACAATGTTCGCACCCATGCGTCCTAGCCCGATCATTCCTAACTGCATTGGTGTTTCCGTGGCCACGTATGCCTCCAACTTTGGTTCGATGCGAGCGACATTCTCGGCATCATGTGCCTTTCGCTCGCTAAGGTCACTCGCGAGACTAGGGGAAAGGCATACTTGATGGCGCTACAGACGTCCGATCGTTTAGTGATTTTTGGAATCACCGGTGATCTCGCTAAGAAGATGACACTTCCATCGCTGTACCGGCTTGAACGCCGGGACATGCTCCACGTACCCATCGTGACCGTGGCGTCCTCCGATTGGACCCATGACCAGCTACTTGCCCATGCGCGTGAGGCGATCGAGAAAGAAGAGGGGAGTATCGACGAGAAAGTTTTCACCCGTCTAGCCCAACGCATGTCCTATGTCCGCGGCAACTTTAAGGATCCCCAGCTCTACGAGGATCTGAAGAAAGAACTCGGCGATGCGAACTCAGCGTGTTACTACCTTGAGATCCCGCCAGGCTTGTTCATCACGGTCGCCCAGCACCTGTACAAGGCGAACATGCTTCGCGGCGAAGCACGGATAGTTTTCGAGAAGCCTTTCGGGACGAGCTACCAGACGGCCGTCGACATGAACCGCACGCTTCACAGCATCATGCGCGAAGACCAGATCTACCGGTTAGACCACTATCTGGGCAAAGAACCCGTCCAAGATCTGCTGTACCTGCGATTCGCCAACACGCTCTTCGAGCCGGTCTGGGATAACCACTACGTCGCGTGCATCATGGTGACGATGGCCGAAGACTTCGGTGTTGCTGATCGCGGCTCGTTCTACGACCCGGTCGGAACCATCCGAGATGTCGTGCAAAACCACCTCATGCAGGTACTCGCTCTGACCACCATGGAGGTCCCGGTCCACGATATCGCGGCCCCACGGCTCGACATTTTTAGAGCGATCCCGGATATCGACCCTAAGAATGTCGTCCGCGGCCAGTACGAGGGTTACCAACAGGTTCCCGGTGTGAAGCCGGGCTCGACAACCGAGACTTTCGTTGCGCTTGAGTTGCACATCAACAGCATGCGGTGGGGTGGAGTCCCCATCTTCATTCGGGCCGGAAAAAATCTACCGGTAAAGGCAACCGAGGTAGTTGTCAGGATGAAAAAAATCCCACCGATCTATATCAATGGCCGCCTACGCGAATCAGCATTCCACGATGACATCGTGCTGCGACTCGGTAACGAAGCGGGAGTTTCTCTTGCAGTCCGCGTGAAGAAGCCGGGCGAGGATGAACTAGAGCCCGTCGATCTCTCTGTTGACTTCGCTAAGACACTAGGAGATGCACCGGAGCCATACGAACTGTTGCTTACCTCGGCAATGCAGGGCGATCGATGGCCGTTCCCCGATGAGGCGACTGTTGAGGAAACCTGGCGTATCGTCCAGCCCATCCTTGATGAACCCACATCGCCAGCGGAGTACAAACCAGGAAGTTGGGGGCCGGAGGCTGCCATCAATATGACCGCGGCCTACGGCGGCTGGCGGGAACCGACTGTCTGAACGTCAATCCCCAATAACTACGACATCGTCCAAACCCACGTATAAGGAGCGCATGTGACCAGCTATGACCCCGATGGCCTTACCTCTACCCCCGCTTGGGGCGAACTTAAGGCGCACTATGCCGAGTCCGGTCAAACCCATCTACGTGATCTCTTTGGTAGTGACCCGACACGAGGCGAGAGCTACAACGTGTCCGCCCTGGGGTTCTACTTCGACTACTCGAAACAGCGCGTTACCAAAGAGACCGTCAATCTGCTCATCGCGTTAGCAGAGCAACGCCAGTTAGGTGAGCGGACTGAGGCAGCCTTCACTGGCGAACACATCAATGTGACCGAAGATCGCGCCGTACTCCACACAGCACTACGACTTCCTAAGACCGCAACCCTGGAGGTCGATGGCCAGGATGTGGTCGGCGACGTCCACGCGGTCCTCGACAAGATGGCGGCATTCGCCGATCGAGTGCGTGATGGCGATTGGACAGGTAGTACGGGGAAGCGAATCAAGACAGTCGTCAATATCGGCATTGGTGGATCCGATCTGGGCCCCGTCATGGCACACGAAGCGCTCCGCGACTACACCAAACGCGATATGGACTTCCGTTATGTGTCTAACATCGACGGGACAGACATCTTTGAGGCGACTCGGGATATCTCCGCCGACGAGACGCTTTTCATCGTGTCTTCTAAGACCTTCACAACCCAGGAGACGATGACAAATGCGCACTCTGCGCGCGACTGGCTGATCCGCGAGCTAGGGGACAAAGCCGATATCGCTAAACACTTTGTGGCGGTGTCTACCAATGCCGACGGTGTGTCTGCATTCGGCATCGATACGGCGAATATGTTCGGCTTCTGGGACTGGGTCGGTGGTCGGTACTCCATGGACTCTGCGATCGGACTGTCCACGATGATCGCCATCGGTCCGGACGGATACACCGAACTGCTCGCCGGATTCCACGATATGGACGAGCACTTTCGGACTGCGCCACTCGCCGAGAACATTCCTGCCCTGATGGGACTTTTGGGAGTCTGGAATCGCGATTTCCTCGACTGTGCAACGGTCGCAGTATTGCCATACGAGCAGTATTTGAATCGCTTTCCTGCGTACCTCCAACAGCTCACTATGGAGTCCAACGGTAAGCACGTCACGTTGTCGGGAACAGACGTCAGCTACGAAACCGGCCCCGTGTACTGGGGCGAGCCGGGGACGAATGGCCAGCACAGTTTCTATCAGCTGATCCATCAGGGCACCTCGATCATTCCCTGTGACTTCGTGTACTTCACACGTCCGCTGAACAAGGTTCCGGCGGTTGATGCTCCCGATCATCACGATCTACTGATCGCTAACGCGCTGGCACAGGCTGCAGGTCTGGCATTCGGCAAGACTGCTGAGGAAGTCGCGGCAGAGGGAGTACCGGCGGCAATTGTCCCGCATAAGGTGATGGAGGGTAATCGCCCTTCCAGCATTTTTGTGGCCGAGAAGCTGGATCCGCGCACGCTCGGCAAGCTGGTTGCGATGTATGAGCACGCAGTCTTCACTGAAGGAGTGATTTGGGGAATCGACTCGTTCGATCAGTGGGGCGTAGAGCTGGGCAAGGTACTAGCAAAGAAGATCGTGCCGGTCCTCGTTGAAGGCAAGAACGATCCAAGCTTGGATTCTTCGACTCTGACGTTGGCGGCTCGCTACCGGGCTGAGCAGTAGAGAGCCCAGCCCATCTCGACAACGAGCTCAACGTGCAACCGGCGTGAGAAGTGCGGGTTACTTCTCACGTCGGCGTAGGTAGCGCTCGAACTCTGCGGCGATCGCATCACCACTGGTTGCCGTGAACTCCTCGCTGTCTCGCGCACGCTCTAGGCGTTCCACATACTCAGCGATCTCGCCGTCCTCGGCAGCCATCTCCTCAACACCGCGCTGCCACGCAGACGCCTCATCAGGTAGATCGCCGAGAGGGATTTGCGTCGCTGTCACATCGGCCAACCGATTCAGTAGTGCCAGGGCGGCCTTCGGGCATGGGCTCTGAGCAACGTAGTGCGGTACCGCCGACCAGATCGAGATCGCTGGAATCTCGGCGATATCGCAGGCGTTCTGGAACACGCCGACGATACCTGTGGGCCCCTCGTAGCCAGATCGCTCGAATCCGTGGTTCGTAATCAAATCGGTCGAGGTCGCAAACGCACTGATGGGCACCGGTCGCGTGTGCGGGACATCAGCAAGCAGCGCGGCGAGGTTGATTACGAGTTCAACCTCTAGGTCTTCGGCAACCTCAATGATGTCTGCGCAAAACCGACGCCACCGCATATTCGGCTCGATTCCGTGAGCCAGCACGAAGTCACGATCCGGCGCATGCGCGACATAGAATCTTGTCGTCGGCCACGTGACTTCCCGGGCATCACCGTCAAACTTGACATACGGTCGCGTCACTTGAAAGTCGTAGAAGTCATCCGGTTCGAGCTCGCCTAGGAGCTCTGCATCCCACACCTGTCTGATGTGGTCTACCGCATCTGTCGCGGCTTCCCCCGCGTCATTCCACCCCTCAAACGATGTGACGAGGACAGGGGAGCGCAACTCGGGTAGCTGTTCCCACTCGATCAAGGTGACTCCTCGTACTAGAAGTGGTTGCCAATCTGCAGGGCGCAAGCATTGCCCGAACGGATTCACAGGTATCGTCGTCCACATTATGGCTGATCGTAGAGAACGTCTGCTCGAAGCACTGAAATCCCGCGTCCTCGTGGCAGATGGTGCGATGGGCACGATGCTGCAGGACAACGACTTGTCTTTGGATGATTTTCAAGGCCACGAGGGCTGCAATGAAATCCTCAATGTCACCCGTCCTGACGTCGTGCGGGGTGTCCACGATGCGTACTTTGAGGTCGGCGTGGACATGGTCGAGACCAACACTTTTGGTGCGAACTGGGCGAATCTCAACGAGTACGACATCACCGAACGGATCGAGGAGCTGGCCGAGGCGGGTGCTCGGATTGCTCGGGAGGCAGCTGACGCGTGGTCCACCGACGAGCATCCGCGCTACGTCATAGGTTCGGTCGGACCCGGGACGAAGCTTCCGACGCTAGGACATGCGCCGTTCGCGCTCCTTCGCGATGCGTATGAGACCCAATGCATTGGGCTGCTCGACGGCGGGGTGGATGCCATCCTGATCGAGACGATGCAGGACATCTTGCTGGCGAAAGCAGCCGTGATCGGCGCACGCCGGGCGATGGAAAAAACCGGTAAAAAAGCCTTGCTGATTGCTCAGATTACCGTCGAGATGACCGGCACAATGTTGGTGGGAACCGAGACCGGTGCTGCCTTAACCGCGCTGGAGAATCTCGGAATCGACATGATCGGGCTGAACTGCGCGACGGGTCCGGAGGAGATGAGTGAACACCTGCGGACTCTCTCGCAGCAATCGGGGGTTCTGATCAGCTGTATGCCCAATGCGGGCCTGCCACAGCTGACATCCGATGGCGCAAGCTACCCACTGGGTCCGAATCAACTTGCTGAC